>JACRGM010000239.1 GCA_016212345.1 Nitrospinota bacterium | reverse complement strand
TAGCATCATGAGGGCCAGGGGATGCCTCAGGATGGTATTGAACAGAAAATATGGGTAGTTCTTTATGTCTCATCCCCTCCACAGTCTTATCATTTAGGTTTATATGTGTAACCTCTATCTCATCTGGAAGGGTATCAGGATCAACTGCAAAGGAGTGGTTCTGAACAGTGATCTCCACCTTGTTAGTGGTCATATCCATCACAGGATGATTCCCCCCACGATGTCCGAACTTCAATTTAAATGTCCTAGCCCCTAATGCCAGGGCAAGGAGCTGATGCCCAAGACATATCCCGAAGATAGGTCTCTTTCCAATAAGGCCATTTACAGCCTCGATTATGTATGGTACACCTTCAGGATCACCAGGTCCATTTGATAGGAATATCCCATCTGGATCAAGAGCCATCACCTCTGCTGGTGTTGTGAAGGCAGGGACTACTGTTACATCACAGCCAAGATCTGTTAACATGCGAAGTATATTGTATTTTATGCCAAAATCATAAGCTACTACTGAATACCGTCTCTCTCGGAGAGACAAGTTTGTCTCTACCCCCTCTCCCATCACATCATATCCATGACCCAATCTCCATCTCCCACCCTTCCATTGATAACCCTTTGT
Organism: Nitrospinota bacterium; assembly: GCA_016212345.1. Lineage (GTDB taxonomy): Bacteria > Nitrospinota > Nitrospinia > SZUA-224 > SZUA-224 > SZUA-224. The sequence continues at coordinate 3,741 of JACRGM010000239.1, read as the reverse complement.
ACATGTTACATCCCTGACCAGATCCCTCCCCACAATCCCTTTTGACTCCCCTCCCTTTTTTATTAGACTTTCAGGATCAAAATCCTTGGTGGAGATAACCCCCTCCTGGGCACCTTTATCCCTTATATGCCTTGTCAATGCCCTTGTATCTATCCCTTGAATCCCAACTATTCCATATTCCTTTAGAAGGTCATCCAACCCCTTATTAGACCTCCAGTTGCTTCCAATACCACTATTCTCCTTCACAACAAATCCCTCAACCCATGGCCTATGTGATTCAATATCCTCATCATTGACTCCATAATTCCCGATCAGGGGGTAGGTCATTATAACGATCTGGCCCCTATATGATGGATCGGTCAATATCTCCTGATAACCCATCATACTGGTATTAAAGACCAACTCTCCTACTGTCTCGCCTCCTGATCCTAACGATCTCCCTTCAAAGATCGTCCCATCTGCCAATGCTAATAATGCCTTCATACTTTAACTCCGCTTTGTTACGCAACTATAATGCGGTACTGCAGCGCTGCAGTTATCTTCTATTACGGGAATTCCTCCTCTGAAAATACCCTTTCACTCCCCCCCCCCCACAAAGACACGGACAAACAAGTTTGTCCATGCCACCCCCACCTTCTGAAAACACCTTTTCCCATCATAAAAATCCTCGAAGTAATACTGTTAGTTTTGTGATGTTGTATCACTAAACACCACCTTCCCACCTACAATCGTCTTCTCTACACACCCTTTTAGCCTCCAACCATTAAATGGGGAGTTTCTACTCTTTGATTTAAACCGTGATACATCTACTATAATCTCTCTATTTATATCAATTATAGTGATATCAGCATCTCCTCCAATCTTCAATACCCCCTTTGTATCAAGTCTCATGATCTTGGCAGGATTGATGGTCAATTTAGATATCGCCTCCATAAGTGAGAGGATCCCATTGTGTACTAATCTTAGTGTCAATGACAATCCTGTTTCTAATCCAACAATACCAAAAGGGGCATAATTATATTCAACCTCTTTCTCATATATATTATGAGGTGCATGATCAGTAGCAATTACCTCGATAATTCCATCCTTGAGCCCCTCTTTGATGGCATCTAAATCCTCCTCAGAACGGAGTGGAGGATTCACCTTTGTATTGGTATCAAAACCCCTGACAGCCTCATCAGAGAGGGTAAAGTGATGTGGGGCTACCTCACAGGAGATATTTAATCCCCTCCCTTTTGCCTCTCGTATCATCCTTACCGAACCTGCTGTACTTACATGGGCGATGTGAAGCCTCTCCCCTGTTAGTTCTGCAAGGGCAATATCCCTAGCTACTATGATCTCCTCAGAGACATTAGGAATACCCCTAAGTCCAAGCTCTGTAGAGACAAAGCCCTCATTCATTACTCCCCCAGCAGAGAGATTGGTATCCTCACAATGGGAGATCACCAATAGATTAAACATCCTTGCATATTCCAATGCCCTTCTCATCACCCCACCCTTTACCATTACCCCCCCATCATTGGAGATAGCTATTACACCTGCCTCACTCAATTCCCCAATCTCAGATAGTTCCTCTCCTTTAAGCCCCTTTGTAATCGCAGCGATAGGGTAGATATTAACAATCCCTCTCTCCTTTCCTCTACTGAGAATAAAATCAGTTACAGAACGGTTATCATTAACAGGTAGTGTATTAGGCATACAGGCTATTGATGTAAAACCTCCTGACCCTGCTGCCTCACTCCCTGTCTTGATATCCTCCTTATATTCGAAGCCAGGTTCACGCAGATGGACATGCATATCAATTAAACCCGGGGTAATAACCTTACCAGAGGCATCTATCTCTTCTATATTATTTGTATCTGGATTATTTGTATCTGGTTCTCCCTTGATCCTGTTTGCATATCCCTGATCTCTTATCATGTTAGAGTTAGAGTAAAATCCTCTAACAGGCCTCATCTCCATAATCTTCCCATCCCTTATCAGGATATTCATATTCTCATCTACACCGCTTGACGGATCGATCACCCTACCCCCTCTTATCAATAATCCTCCCATTTATCCTCCTGCTAACAGATATAATAGGGCCATCCTCACAGCAACACCATTTGTTACCTGATCAAGGATTAGGGAGTGAGGGCCATCAGCCACCTCAGGTGCTATCTCTACTCCCCTGTTTATAGGACCGGGATGCATTATTATTACATCCTCTTTTGCCATCTCTAGTCTATCAAGATTTAAACCGAACAATCGCGAATACTCCCTCAATGATGGGAAGAGATTCTCTATCTGCCTTTCCAATTGAATCCTCAACATCATAATTACATCAACGCCCTCTATAGCCCTATCTATATCTGTGGTTACCTTGACACCCATCCTTTCTATATAAAGCGGTATCATTGTTGCTGGTCCTGCAACAGTCACATCCATCCCCATCTTGAGCATCCCATAGATATTAGACCTTGCAACCCTGCTATGTGCTATATCACCAATAATCGCTACCCTTAATCCTTCTAATCTACCCTTCTTTTCCCTTATAGTATATAGATCAAGGAGTGCCTGTGTTGGGTGTTCATGCGCCCCATCACCAGCATTTATAACAGAACTTTTAATAAGATTGGCTATAAAATAGGGTGCGCCTGGTACAGGATGTCTTATTACTATAATATCTGGATTCATGGCCTCTATGTTACGAACCGTATCTCTAATGGTCTCCCCCTTGACCATACTGCTAACAGAGGTAGAGATATTCACAACATCAGCGTTCAGACGTTTACCAGCAAGTTCAAATGATGTCCTGGTCCTTGTACTTGGTTCATAGAAGAGATTTATTACAGTCTTCCCCCTCAATGTAGGGACCTTCTTTATATCCCTCTCTAATATCTCCTTCAACGACTCTGATGTATCTAGGATAAGGGATATCTCTTCCTTATTAATCTCCTTTAGACCAAGTAAATCCTTCCTTGCAAGCCTCATTCCTCCTATTCCTCCCCTATAACTACCCTATCCACACCATCCTCCTCCTGTAACATAACCTTTACAGATTCCTGTCTAGAAGTAGGTACATTTTTACCAACATAATCAGCCCGGATCGGGAGTTCCCTGTGTCCTCGATCTATCAAGACTGCTAACTGAATCATCCCCGGTCTTCCAAAGTCAATTATCCCATCGATTGCAGCCCTTATACTCCTCCCTGTATAGAGTACATCATCTACCAGTACAACCTTCTTATCTGTTATAGAAAATGGTATCTCTGTACTCCTAACCACTGGTTGTGTAGTACCGATCCTAAAATCATCACGATATAGGGTTATATCAATAATGCCAACCGATATCTCTCTACCTTCTATCTCTGAGATCTCTTTTGCGATCCTTTGTGCAAGGAATACCCCCCTTGTCCTTATACCTATAAGGACAAGATCCTCACAACCTCTATTTCTCTCCAATATCTCATGGGCGATCCGCTTTATAGCCCTCCTTATCCCCTCATGGGTCATTACCTCAGCTCCATCCTTTAACTCCATTTTTTTACCCCTCCCAAAAAAAAACCTCCTTACCCTTCGGCAAGGAGGTCATTCTTTTTAATATTTATAATTGTAATAAACATCTAATCTCCTTTATAGCCTCTCAGAGCTATATTAAAAGAGTTATAATTGTAATATAATACTATAATATTATAGTATTATATTACAATTATAACTCTTTTAATATAGCTCTGAGAGGCTATAAAGGAGATTAGATGTT
>JACRGM010000031.1 GCA_016212345.1 Nitrospinota bacterium | reverse complement strand
GCAAGTAAGGAGTAAAAGGTAAGGAGAGTTGCTAATCAGGGGCTTACAACGAGAGGTTAAAATCAATAATATATTAAATATTTACCTTGATTTAGTTCAAGTTATAGGTTATTTTGGAGTTTGTAATGAGAAAATCTGTTGTAGCTATAGTTGGAAGACCAAATGTAGGGAAATCCACCCTCTTCAATCGCATAATAGGGAAAAGGAAGGCCATTACTGATAGTACCCCAGGTGTCACGAGGGACAGGAATTATTCTGATGTCTCGTGGGCTGGTAGATCATTCATCCTTATTGATACAGGTGGTTTTGAACCAGTGGCAAAGGATAAGATCCTCCTCCAGATGAAAGAACAGATGCTTCTAGCCGTTGAAGAGGCAGATGTTATTATATTTTTAGTAGATTCGAAGGATGGATTAATGCCTGGTGATAAAGAATTTCTTGATCTTCTTCGCTCTTCTAATAAGCCAATCATATCAGGTGTCAATAAGGTTGATGTCAAAGGCCATGAAGATAGGGCATACGAATTCCATAAATTAGGGATAGGGGATATATATCCTATCTCAGCAGAGCATGGAAGAGGTGTAGATGTCATTTTAGATAGGATATTAGAACTTATCCCTGAATATAAAGAGGAAGAAAAGGCCGAAGATATGGTTAAGGTAGCAGTTGTTGGACGTCCAAATGTAGGAAAGTCCTCTCTTGTAAATAATATCCTTAATGAGGAAAGGGTATTAGTAAGTGATCTCCCTGGTACAACCCGTGATCCGATTGATACATATTTTCAAGTAGGGGAGAAGGGATATCTATTTATTGATACTGCGGGTATCAGGAGTAAGGGGCGTGTCTCTAATCGTATAGAGAAATACTGTATTATTATGGCCTTAAAAATGATAGAGAGAAGTGATATTGCCCTTATACTAATAGATGCGGTGGAGGGTATTACAGAACAGGATACTAAGATAGCTGGTTATGCCCATAATATGGGCTGTGGGGCTATTATTGTTGTAAATAAATGGGATTTGATTGAGAAGAATAGAGATACTATAACAGAATTTACTATAAAGATAAAGAGTAGATTTAAATATCTCTCTTATGCACCTATCATTACTGTATCGGCAACAAGTGGACAGAGGGTTGATAAGATAATCCCTTTGATAGATAAAGTTGCAACTGCATATTCAATCCATATAAGCACCCCCCTTTTAAATAGGACATTGAGGGATGCTGTAGATAAGAGACCCCCTCCTATTTATAAAGTAAAGGTACTAAAGTTCTTCTACATTACACAGATTAAATCGAGGCCACCTACATTTGTCTTATTTGTCAATTACCCCGAGGGTGTACACTTTTCATATCTGAGGTATATTCAGAATCAGATAAGGAGGGGATTCGATCTTGAAGGTACCCCAATAAGGATATTCTTAAAGAAAAAAAGATAGATAAAATTGATTTGTTACTTGACACATTATATTTAAAATGATACTAATAATTTAAAATGACCCCATATATGCTCACGGTCTTTTAAATTTTTAAAATGCTTAAAGTCAGCTGAATTTAAAAGATTAAGATTAACAAGTAGTTAGATATCATTGTTTAAGGTGAAACAATAGATTTGTTGAGGGGGGACAAGATATGAAGGAATATAAGATTGGGGCAGTGAGGAATATAGGGGTTATCGCTCATGAGAAGGCTGGTAAGACATCTATAGCAGAAGCAATATTATATGATACTGGGGCGACAGATAGGTTGGGGAGAGTGGGGGATACCTCCTCGATTATGGATTTTGATCCTGATGAGATTAGTAGAGGGATAACTATTAATTCATCCCTTGCATACTGTGACTGGAAGGACACCAAGATAAATATTATAGATACCCCTGGATCTGCGAATTTTATTGCTGATACGCAGGGATGTATGAGGGTGATTGATGGGGCTGTGGTAGTGATTGATGCAGAATCCGGGGTACAGATACAGACAGAAAAGGTATGGGGTTGGGCAGATGATTATGAGATTCCAAGGGTAGTTTTTGTAAATAAGATGGATCATGATAGGGCCAATCATACCCATATATTTGATAACATTAAGAAGATATTTAGATATGAACCTATTAGGCTTCAACTGCCAATAGGAGAGGGAAATTCCTTTAAGGGGGTTATTGACCTATTAAGAATGAAGAGTCTTATATTCTCAGGGGATGGTAATGGGAGATTTGAGGAAGGGGATATTCCGGTAGATATGAAGGATACCGTAGAGCAACAGAGAGAAAGGTTGATCGAAACTGTGGCAGAGACCAACGATAGGTTATTGGAAAGATATTTAGATAAAGGGGAATTATCAGGGGAGGAGATTAGAGAGGGATTGAAGAATGGGATACTAAGTGGGAAACTTGTTCCTATACTATATGGATCTGCCATTAATAATCAAGGGATTCAACCCCTCCTCGATGTTATTGTTGATTATCTCCCTTCTCCAGAGGATCGTCCCCCTGTTAAAGGGGTGGATTTAAAGACTAAAGATGAGGTCTATAGGAAGGCATCACCAGATGAACCCCTCTCTGCCCTTGTGTTTAAAACTATTGCAGATCCTTATGCAGGCAAACTGACCATCTTCAGGGTCTATTCAGGGAGATTGAATTCTGATTCTACTGTCTATAATTCTACAAAGGGAGTAAAGGAGAGGGTAGGGCAGATATATTATATTCAAGGAAAGAAACAGACAGGGGTCTCTTCAGTTTATGGAGGGGATCTAGCTGCTGTAGCTAAGCTAAAGAGCACTGTTACAGGAGATACCTTTAGTGATGAGAAAAACCCTGTAATATTTGAAGGGATCAAGTTTCCTGAACCAGTCATCTCTTTTGCGGTTGTTCCTAAGGCTAAGGGAGATGAGGAGAAGGTTAGTGCCTCACTATCGAGATTAATGGAAGAGGACCCTTCCCTGAAAGTAAGTAGGAACCCTCAGACAAGAGAGCTTCTTATCTCAGGGATGGGTGCGGTTCACTTGGAGGTTATTATTGAGAGACTTAAAAGGAAGTTCGGTGTTGATGTAACAACAAAACCACCTAATGTCCCATACAAGGAGACCATCCATTCATCTACCAATGTTCAGGGGAAATACAAAAAGCAATCAGGTGGAAGGGGCCAGTATGGTGATACATGGTTGAAACTGGAACCATTGCCAAGAGGTAAGGGATTTGAATTCGTTGATAAAATCGTTGGAGGTGCGATACCTAAACAGTATATCCCTGCTGTAGAAAAAGGGGTTATTGAAGCCACAGGGAAAGGGGTATTAGCAGGCTATCCAGTGATTGATATTAAAGTTACCTTATATGATGGGTCATTCCATGAGGTAGATTCATCAGAATTGGCATTTAAGATCGCAGGATCCCTTGGATTTAAGAAAGGGATGGTAGAGTGCAATCCTGTCCTTTTGGAACCGATAATGAATATGGAGATTATTGTGCTTGAAGAGAATATGGGGGATGTTATTGGAGATTTAAATGCAAGGAGAGGGAAGATATTAGGAGTGATTCCCCATGGCCATAATCAGGTTATAAAGGCACGGGTACCCATGGCCGAGGTATTGAAATATGCATCTGATCTGAGGTCAATAACAGGTGGACGAGGTTCTTTTTCTATGGAATTTGCTATATATGAAGAGGTCCCAAATCATATATCCGAGAAGATTATTGCAGAGACAAAAAAGGAGACCGATACATAAGAGGGGCAGGTCTTGTGCCTGCCCTTGAAAAAGGGTATTTTCAGAGGAATAGAATATGGTCAAGACAGATATTGTTGATTTAGTGTATGAAAAGGTGGGATTTACAAAGAAGGAGGCCTCTGATGCGGTAGATATACTCTTCGACTCCATGAAGGATATACTTGCGCAAGGTGAGGATATTCATATTGTTGGTTTTGGTAGTTTTAATCTTAGAAATAAACATGAAAGGATTGGTAGAAATCCTAAAACAGGTGAAGAGATAATTATTACGCATAGAAGGGTTCTTACCTTTAAACCGAGTAGAATACTACGGGATTTGGTTAATCAGCGATGAAATTAGAGATTATAGATTTTCAGATAATAAATTACACAAGGCTAGAAGGAGAAATCCGAGTAAGGCGTACTGAGTAGTACGTTGTCGAGGATTTCGACTGATAACGCAGTGTAATTTGTTATATGGAAATCTATAGATTTATTTATGTCTTTTACTATATTTCACCATGGATCGGCAAATACCAGATAAGTTGTTTTTCAGGATTGGAGAAGT
>JACRGM010000238.1 GCA_016212345.1 Nitrospinota bacterium | reverse complement strand
TGTTTCCTTATCCCATTCACCTCTCCTATTGAATCAACAGAATAGTAATAACTCTTTACATCTATCATATCTTGAATTCTATTATAGGTCTCAATATCTCCAATAAATTCCTTAAAATCTGTCTTTTTCTCAAAGGGTGTTTCTTTTCTATGTTCTATAATCTCTCCTGCCATATTGTCATCAATATTATCAGAGAGGGCCTTTATGATCTCTGGTGGTGCCGTATTTATATTTATCTTGCCAACCTCATTTACAGGATATACGGTTAGATATTTCATTAGCCCTGGTTCTATTATAGTCACCTCTTCCGGTATATCTTCGATCTTTTCAAGTATCTTCTCCTCAATTATACCCTTTATAAGCCTGAGTTCTGAGATTGTATCTAATCCCCTATTCTTACATGGATACGGTGGATCCAGAGATTCATAATAGTACTGTTCTGCACCTTCTGCTGTCTGACTTTCGTCATCCTCATCTATCCAGTCAAGGATATTATTTATTATATCATCAGATAGATCCTCATCATCTATTTTAGAGGTTAAAAATCTCTTGAATATCCCCTTTGTATCCTCTTTTGTATCCTTTTTGGTTTCCTCTTTTGTTTCCTTTTTTCCCCCTTCTTTTTTTTCCTCTTTTTCTATCTTTTTATTGAGGTTGTTTATATTTATCTTTCTATTCTCATCAACAATACATATAGACATATACCCTTCATCAATGGGTAAAGGAGGCATATCACAACTCATTGCCCAGTACTCTGTAAGGTCATCAGAAAGATCGTCAGGGTCTTCAGGGTCTTCAGCATCTTCCTTGAGTAAGGCTATCGCAAAATTGATACCTGATTGGGCATTATAATAGGCCTTGATCTCATCCCTGAAATTACCTGCCATAGTGATATCAATTTGCATAGTATGGCTAAAGTCCAGTATCAATACAACTAGTATAGTGATAATCAATAATGATAGGACTAATGCAATACCTTTTTCATTCGTTAACATTTCACATTTTATAGACTATTTATCACTAATCCTGTAAGAAGCTTGGGGTAGAAAAAGGTGGATTTCTGAGGCATCCTCTCACCGCTCATAGCTATCTTTTGGACCTCTTCAATCTTGGTGGGAGTCAAGAAAAACGCTATCTGATATCCTCCTTCCTCTACACTATGTATCATCTCTTCTTCATCGGTTACATATGTAATATCTCTTTGAGCTGTCACACTATCCCTCTTTATATTTAATATCTTTTCGATCAAAAGGGTATGAAGTATAGTAACATCTAACCTCTTCCATTCCTTAGTCCTTGGATAATCTATGAGCTCATCCATGATAGCTTCATTCCTCAGGGAGAGAAGGAGATATCTATTCTCTCCAAAGTACATCCCAAATACATGTCCCTTGTTTCCCCTATTCTCCATCTCCTTGAACATCTCTATCCTTTTATACGGTTCCTCACCTTTATCTTTGAAAGGGAACGATTCTATTAAGAAGTACTCTCCTATCTTTCTCTCTATCTCATCCTTGTTGAAGGATGGGAGATTTTTTATTAGACGGTGTGTAGGTAGTATAGTCAATCCATCAGCATCTGAATTGGTGAGATAGATCATGATATAGTTATAAGGATCATTTCCTGTAAAATTAGTGGTTTTACTCCTCATCTCATCTCGATATGTAATAGCTGTCTCATAGCGATGATGACCATCTGCAATGAATATCTTTTTATCCTCTATCTCTGAAATTATCTTATCCTGTGTTTCAACATCTGTTATAGCCCATAGGGAATGCCTATCCCCCCCATCATCGGTAATATTGATTAGGGGTTCTCTCTTCATCTCCATCTCCATAATATTATTTATCTTCATTTGAGGGTCAGAATAGACACCAAATATCTGACAGAGATTTGCCCTACATCTCCTCATCACTTGAAGTCGATCCTCCTTTGGCTGGGGTAATGTCTCTTCATGAGGAAAGATATTCCCCTTCCCAAACTCCTCCAGCTTTAATAAGGCAATAAATCCAACTCTCCTCTTCTTAGGCCTCTCTTCTTTATGTATATGACCAATGTGAGATGGTATGGAATATTCTTGCATGTAGATATATATAGAGGGATTTTTATCACTAATTAAGATACCCCTTTCCAACCAGTCCTCAAAATATCTAGCAGACCTTATATAACGATCATTCATTGGATCATCCCACGGGAGATCCTTTCCATATATCAGACGGATTATATTATAATTATTCTTTAAATAATATTTATCCTGTCCCACATTAGAGATGATATCATAAGGAGGTGCAATAACAGAATTAATGGTCTTAATCTTTTCTTTGTTATATAAGATTCCCCTAAAGGGGATTACCTTAACCATATAATTATTAAACCATAAAATAAGGATGATTAGCAAATCTTTTCTTAGATTTCCATATAACAAATTACACTGCGTTATCAGTCGAAATCCTCGACAACATACTACTCAGTACGCCTTACTCGGATTTCTCCCTCTAGCCTTGTGTAATTTATTATCTGAAAATCTATGGATATCTCTTTTATATAGGCCCCATTCATTACATCTATTAAATTGATTGTATACACCCCAGATATTCAAGAGTAGTAAGAGTATGATTATAACTATCCCTCTTAATACCCTAAGTCCCTTTCGAAGATTGATTAATATCCCCCTTGTCTGGGCCTTCTCAATTATTCCTAATCTATTTGATGAAATGAGCTTGGTTATAATCTCACAT
>JACRGM010000237.1 GCA_016212345.1 Nitrospinota bacterium | reverse complement strand
TATAGAAGAAGCAGAGCTTCTTAGTCAAACGCGTTGCTAAGCAGAGCTTAGCAACGAGAGGTTAAAATCAATTACGATGTCTTTACCGAATATTTACGATTTTCAGATAATAAATTACACAAGGCTAGAGGGAGAAATCCGAGTAAGGCGTACTGAGCGGTACGCCGTCGAGGATTTCGACTGATAACGCCGTGTAATTTGTTATATGGAAATCTATAGAATCTTGATTAAACGACATAAACCATTATCTCGATAGTGTGATACCAGAAGAAGAGGGATATACAATTATGAAACCTGCAAACATCCTCGTAATCGATGATGAAGAGGGGCATAGAGAATCCATGAAGATGATATTAAAGAATGATTATCTTGTCTTTACTGCCAAGAATGGATGGGAGGCCCTTGATATAATCCGTTATGAACCTATTGACTTAATAACATTAGATCTGAGGATGCCCGGTATCCAAGGTACAGAGTTATTAAAGGAGATTAGAGATTTTAATTCTGACATAGAGGTAATAATAATAACAGGGTGTGGAACTCTAAAGAGTGCAACAGAGGCCATTCGCTATGGTATATCTGATTATATATTAAAACCTTTCGATGTTGCAGAGATGAGGTCTGCTATAAAAAAATCTATAAAAAAGAAATCCCTTAGCAAAAGGCAGAAGGAACTTATTGGAGAATTGGAAAAGCTCCTGTTAGAGGAAAAGAGGGATCTCGAGGACATCTTCTCTTCAGAGAAGAGAGAGGCTGTTGTCCTTATTAATCTGATTAAAGAGACCTTAAAATACTCTATTAGTAGATATCAGAGAGATGATATATATTACATAGAGTTTATAAAGGTTCTGGCTAATACTCTGGAGGGGCAGGATCGATATACTCGTGGTCATTCAGACCGGGTAAATTACTATTCAAATCTTATTGCACAAAAATTGTTATTTACCTCCCATGAGATTGAAGAGCTTCAGATATCTGCCTTTCTACACGATATAGGAAAGTTAGGGATTACAAGAGATATACTTGTAAAGGAGGAAGAACTTACAGAGACAGAGAGGATTATTCTTAGGCAACACCCTGAAAAGGGGGTTGATTTGATTAGCCCTCTAAGGGTCTCTCCTAATATAATAGCCGCTGTTCGTAATCATCATGAATCCTTTGATGGAAATGGGTATCCAGACCATCTAACGGGGGAGGAGATCCCATTGTTAGCCCGTATTATTGCCGTTGCTGATGCTGTAGATGCCATGAGATCAGAACGTCCCTATCGAAGGTCTCTAACCCTAGATGAGATTAAGAGAGAGTTTAAGATGACCTCTGATATTCAATTTGATCCTATGTTAATAGATATCATCTTACAGATACTTGAAGAAGAGAGGTCTCTTATACAATGAAGTTAAATCTTTTTAGGATCATTTCTCCTAAGAGGAGATCCTCTGGATCTGTAATCTTTATATTGAGGTAGGACCCGAGGATCACCCTAACCTGCCAACCAGCTCGTTCCACTAATGATGATTCATCTGTTCCATAATAACCTTCCTCAACGGCCCTCTGAAAGGCTGAGGTAATGATCCCCTGACAGAAGGTCTGGGGTGTCTGGATCCTCCAGAGACTCTCCCTTGAGATCGTCTTACATACTAACATATCATCTGATATCTCCTTAATAGTATCCTTCTCAGGGACAGCAACAACTACTGAACCATATCTCTGAGCACTCTCTATGGATTCACATATCATCCTCTCTGAGAAAAAAGGACGAACACTATCATGGATCATTATCAGATCTGTATTATCACCATCAGCATTTACCCTTTTCAATCCATAATAGACCGAATCCTGTCTCTCCTTTCCACCTATTACTATATCTGTCACCTTGGATAGACCGTACTTAATAACTACCTCTTCTCTGCAATATTCAACCCTCCCCTCAGGGACTATAAGATATATCTTCTCTATTAGGTCAGAGGCCTGAAACCGTTGAAGGGTATGAGCAACTATAGGTCTATCTCCCAAGATCATAAACTGCTTTTCGATTTCCCCACCCATCCGTCTACCAGAACCTGCGGCTGGGATAAGGACAGAGACCTTTATTTTCAATTTTCGATTTTCGATTGGTTCTTATTTCCCTTTATAGATTTTCAGATAATAAATTACACAAGGCTAGAGGGAGAAATCCGAGTAAGGCGTACTGAGCGGTACGCCGTCGAGGATTTCGACTGATAACGCCGTGTAATTTGTTATATGGAAATCTATAGCTTAACCAAGGTTCTTTCTTAATTGTTGATGAGTCTACTCAGAAACAGCCTCCTCCTTTAACTTGGTAAATATCATCCTTCCTGCTGTGGTTTGAAGTACACTGGTTACTGATACATCAACATTCTTTCCAATACTCTTTCTAGCATTATCCACTACAACCATGGTTCCATCATCTAAATAAGCAATCCCCTGTCCATACTCCTTCCCCTCCTTTAGGATAAAGACATTCATCTCTTCACCAGGAAGGACAACCGGCTTAACAGCATTTGCCAATTGATTTATATTAAGAACTGAAACCCCTTGAAGCTCTGCTATCTTATTAAGATTAAAGTCATTGGTTACTACTACACCCCCTATCTTCTGACTCAGAGCGATCAATTTTGTATCAACCTCTTTGATCTTGGGAAAATCATCATTAACAATATTGATATTAAGATCAACATTCTTCTGCATCTTCTGGAGGATATCTAGACCACGTCTCCCACGATTCCTCTTCAGGGAATCAGATGAATCTGCAATCTGCTGAAGCTCCTTTAGGATAAACTGAGGTATAACTAACTCGCCTTCCAAGAAACCTGTTTCGCATATATCAGCTATCCTACCATCAATGATTACACTTGTATCTAATATCTTGATATTACTTTTAGATTCATTCTTGAAGAATCTCCTGAACTCTGGTAATTCTAACTCTTCACTTTTCTTCACACCAAGGATCATTCCAATGTATCCAAAGATAATATTTATAAAGATATTTATGAGTGGATTAATTGTGGGGGGCTTTAATGGTATAGATATCAAGGGATAAGTTAAGAGATTAGCAAAGATAAGCCCAAGGAATAGCCCTATTGATCCACTAATAATAACCTTTAGAGATATCTTTCTCAGGCCTCTCTCTAAAAAAATGACTATAACCCATATAAGTAATCCTACACCCAAGCCTATCAAGATAATATCTATCTTATTACTAAATTGAAGGGAAAATTCATAACCGATGTATAAACCTATAATTAGTAAAATGATACGTATGGTATACATCTCTTTTTCACCTCCTTCCTCTGAAAATAGCCTTTCACCCTATCACAAAGGCACGGACAAACAAGTTTGTCCATGCCACCCCTGCCTTCTAAAAATATCTATTTTCATACGAAAATTAAAATTTTCATCTCCCTTTGTGAGCCGAAGGCTCGTGAGGGTTTCACCTGAAAATACCTTTATAACACACCCCCAACCCCTCTTAATAGAGGGGAGTTCTAAAGTTTCCCCTCTATCAAGAGGGGATTAAGGGGTGTGTTTATTTTCCCTTATTTCCCCTC
>JACRGM010000037.1 GCA_016212345.1 Nitrospinota bacterium | reverse complement strand
AGGATGGGGATGATGTAAAGATATCCCTGGTAGATGAGATGTATAGGATGAAGGTCTATTTTGAGGATGCAGGTGTCCTTGCCTTTGCAAAAAATATGACAATGCCTGGTTCTATTCAGAAAGAGATTACAGAGATGGTAAAGAGGGCATTTTGATTTGAACATATAGGTTGAACATAGGATAAGACGCTATTTTTATCAATAAGATTAAACATCAAGATATAGAAGATTATCAATCCGATCACTGTAATCAGCCGTACTAACCAATTAACCCTTTTTTCTGGAGATATACTGATATTATCCTTCTCCCAACTACGGTTATCTCTAAATAGAGATATAAAATTATACATCACATAACATTCTACTGCAAAAGGGGGGAAGCCTATATACCCTAAGAAAGGCATTTCAAATATCTTAAACTTACCCACAAAAGGGATAGTATAAACCCATTTAGCCAATGCCCAATAGTTCCAGAATTCCCATAATACCCCACAGATTAGGCCCCCTAAAAATAAAAGATAGAATCTTCTTAGACTCCCATTCTCCCAATCCCGCAATAGAGATCTCCCTCCCCAGAGATAATTAACCGGTTCTAATAGAAATATAAAACTACCCCAGATTAATGGAAAACAATGATTAGGAAAGAGTAATGGGGTTATCAGAGAGGTTACACCAATGATATAGAATAAGATAAGAACCCCTTTGGTTATCTTTATCCCCTTTACACGATTATCTTTTAAAATCCCTGCTCTCTCCAGTAATTCTGTGGTCTCGAATATGGCTGGCAAGACAGTAGCAAAGGCAATAAAATATCCGATCCACCGTATCCAGATATTCATAGGTAGATTGATGTAATGCCAGTTTCTAAAGAAGAGGTTAGTTGCCTCATAGATCAACCAGAAGCAGACCGACCATGCCATTAAAGGGATAAGTTCTTTTCTCCTGTTGCATAGAAGTGAATTACCTTTTAATTCCTGTGTGATGGTTATAACCTTATGAATACCTTTCTTCTCTTTATCTGGTGTAGATATATAATATATTATATTATCTATGATTAATATATACGACCACCATGCAAGAGGGTAAAACCATGTTACAAAGGGTTCAACCCTTTTAAGCATAAGGATCTCAGATGCAATTAAGACAATTATTCCTATAATGCCATGTATCTTCAGATAACCCCCTATAGATTTCCATATAACAAATTACACGGCGTTATCAGTCGAAATCCTCGACGGCGTACCGCTCAGTACGCCTTACTCGAATTTCTCCCTCTAGCCTTGTGTAATTTATTATCTGAAAATCTATATGATCAAAAAATCTAATCAAATCCCGCTAAAGCGGAATTTGGGTAATGCATAATCCTTTATTAGTTGATATAATAACACCCATGGTGGAGAGAGTAAAATCAAAAAAGTTTTATGAGGATGAGAATCTCATGGCATATGCCATAAAGAGTGGGGATTCAAGGGGTAGAAGGTATAAAGAAGAGGAACATCCCTATCGTTCTGCCTTTCAGAGAGATAGGGATAGGATAATTCACTCATCTGCCTTTAGGAGACTTGAATATAAGACCCAGGTCTTTGTCTATCACGAAGGGGATTATTATCGAACCAGACTTACTCATACTATTGAGGTTGCCCAAATCTCTCGATCTATAGCCAAGGCATTGGGAGTCAATGAGGTATTAGCAGAGGCAATAGCCCTAGCGCATGATTTAGGACACCCTCCCTTTGGCCACTCTGGTGAAAAGACCTTGGATGCCCTTATGAAAGATCACGGCGGTTTTGAACATAATAAACATGGTTTAAAAATAGTAGATGAATTGGAGCACAGATACCCTAACTTTAATGGTTTGAACCTCACATATGAGGTGAGGGAGGGGATAATTAAACACTCAACAGTGTATGACCATCCCGACCATCATCTCTTAGTATCAGATTTAGAAATGGGTTCATCCCCATCTCTGGAATCACAGATAGTGGATTATTCAGATGGGATAGCGTATAACAGCCATGATTTGGATGATGGTATAACCTCTGATATGATTGAGGCCCAAAGATTAGAAGAGATTGCCTTATGGAAGAGGAATATAAAGGAGATCGAGAGATTACATCGCAATATTGACTTTAAGATCAAAAAGTATCAGGTTGTAAGGATGATAATAGATCAACAGGTAACCGATCTTGTTACTCAAACCTTGAAAAACATAGAAAGATTCAATATCAAATCTGTTGATGACATAAGGAATAGAGATGGATATATTGTCTCATTTAGTAAAGAAATGGAGGATAAGAATAACGAACTCAAAGGATTTCTTAAAGAAAATCTTTATGAACATCAACGTGTTGTCCGTATGGAGTTAAAGGCTGAGAGATTTATCACCAAGCTATTCAATGCCTATACCAAGAGCCCTAAGACCCTCCCACCAGAGATATATATGAAGGTAATGGATAACCAAGATAATAAAGAGAGGCTAATATGCGATTATATAGCCAGTATGACTGACCGATACGCCCTTGATGAATATAAAAAACTTTTTGACCCCTATGAGAAGGTATAAAAAATAAAAAAATAATGAATAAAAAGGCGATTATACTGTCAAGTGGAGGTATAGATTCCACTACAACTATGGCGATAGCTAAGAGTGAAGGATTTGATATCTATTCTATGAGTTTTAACTATGGTCAGAGACACTCCGTAGAACTTAAAAAGGGGGGAGAGATAGCCAAGTTCTTTAAGGCAAAGGGGCATATTATAATAGATATAGATCTTCGGAACATAGGTGGTTCTGCCTTGACCGATAATATTGAGGTGCCAAAGGATAGGAAAGAGGAGGATATCTTAAGAGGCATCCCTATCACCTATGTACCTGCCAGAAATACTATCTTCCTCTCCTTTGCCCTTGCATGGGCAGAGATTATTGGGGCATACGACATATTTATTGGTGTCAATGCCGTTGATTATAGTGGTTATCCTGATTGCCGTCTAGAATATATTCGGGCATATGAAAAGATGGCTGAATTAGGCACCAAAATGGGGGTAGAGGAGAAGAGGAGGATAAAGATTCATACCCCCCTTATATCCCTTACCAAAAAGGAGATAATCAGAAAGGGTCTTGAACTCGGGGTTGACTTCAGTATGACTCACAGTTGTTACGATCCAACGGATGATGGTAAGGCCTGTGGGAGATGTGATAGCTGTTACATGAGATTAAAGGGGTTTAGAGAGGCAGGTGTCAAAGATCCATTGGTATATGCTTCTAATTAACTTTTTGACTTTGCGATCATGGAAATCAGAAGAATCGAATTTTATGCGATAGATTTTCAGATAATAAATTACACAAGGCTAGAAGGAGAAATCCGAGTAAGGCGTACTGAGTAGTACGTTGTCGAGGATTTCGACTGATAACGCAGT
>JACRGM010000029.1 GCA_016212345.1 Nitrospinota bacterium | reverse complement strand
TCTTTGTTGTTAATATGGGATGTTATGAGCTTTTCCTCATGGTGGAAATATTCCTCTATATCCTGTAGAAATTTCCCTGATCCATAGAACCCTGCTACCTGTCCATAACAGAAGATATTGGAGTAAGGGAGAAGCCATTTCTCTAATAGTTGTGTACAGCGATCATTATCAGTTATATAATTATCACCATCTGAAAAATGAAATGGATATATATTCCATTCCGAGGGGGGATAATCACTCTCAATTATCTTGATACATAACTCATATGCAGATGAAATGAGAGTCCCTCCACTCTCTCTAGTATAATAGAAGGTATCTCTATTCACCTCTTTTGCCACTGCATCGTGGACAATATATCGCGATTCCGTCCCCTTGTAGTTAAAACGGAGCCATGTGTCTATCCAAAATGATTCTATCCTTACTATCTCTTTCTGATCATCACCCATGGAGCCAGATACATCCATCATATATATAATGACTGCATTACTCTCAGGGTTACGAGTGGTCTTCCATGAAAGGTATCTCTTGTCCTCTCTGATAGGGATAATTCTGGGATGTTCAAGATTATAATTACCAGAGATTATCTGCCTCTTTAATGATTGTTTATAAGTACGTTTAAAGTGTCGTAGAGATTCAGGCCCTACACGTCTAATCCCAGTATATCGATCTTTATCCTCTATTATATTTTTCTTTCCTCTTGGCTTGATACGAGGTAGCTCTAACTCTTCTCCCATAATCTTGGCTAGCTCTTCTAAAGATATCTCGACCTCTAATATATGTTCCCCTGGTTGATCTCCTGCTCTCCCATCTCCCATCCCTGGTTTATCAGAAGACCCTATAGGTGTCCCTATCTCTCCCTCTCCCTGTCCGACCCCACCTACCTCTTCAAAACCATATTTGAAATGTGGAACCTCTATTTGAGGGATAGGTATACTGATCAGGTTCCTTCCCCTTTTTCCGATCAATTCTCCTCTCGTGATATACTGCTTAAGTTCCTTTTTTATCTTCCCTCTTATTATCTGTCTAAATTTACTGGTGTCTCTTTCTATCTTTTTTACCATGGTTGAAATTACCACACCAGAGATGGTAATTTGTTCTTACGCCTTAATATCTCCTCTGGCAAAGATACTGGCAACAAAATTTAGGACATCTGAAGCACATATCTCACAGTAACCAAAGTTCTTTATCATCCTGCTTTTCACCACATCTATCTTCTCCTGTGTCTCCTTATCAACTACCCTTGATACTAGACTGGTTAGCTTTATAGTATCCTTTTGATCCTCGAATAACTTAAGCTCCAATGCCTTGTGTAGGCGCTCATTGGTTGTGAAATCAAATCTCTTCCCCTCCACAGCCAGGGCACCAATATAGTTCATTATCTCTCGTCTGAAGTCATCCTTTCTGCTCTCTGATATATCTATCTTCTCCTCGATGGATCTCATCAATCTCTCATCTGGTTCCTCATACTGCCCTGTATACTTATTTCTGACCTTTTCCTTCTGTGTATACGCCTTGATATTATCCACATAGTTAGCACATAGCTTCTTTATCGATTCCTCATCAGCACTTATTGCCCTCTGTACCTCATTCTTTGTTATGTCCTCATACTCCTCTTTTACCACTGATAGTAGATCCTTATATATCTTCTTCTGTTCTTCATCTGAGATTAGTGAGTGGTGTTCCAGACCACCCTCCAGCTCATTCAATACCATGAACGGATTTATACATCCCTCATGCACATCCTTTACCAGTGAATTAGAGATCTTATCCTGTATATATCTCGGAGAGATCCCCGTCATCCCTTCTCTTTTTGTCTCATCTTTTAGCTCTTTGATATTGTCCTCTGTGAAGCCGGGCAAACTCTTTCCATTATAGAGTTTGAGTTTCTGAAGGAGGGTTAGATTTGCATCCCTGGGCTCCTCTAATCTCGTAAGTACCGCCCACATTGCGGCCATCTCTATTGTATGTGGGGCTATATGTTTGACCTTTATCTTATCCTGGTTATAATCCTTCTTATATATCTTTATCTCATCGTCGAGTTTAGTAACATAAGGGATATCAATCTTTATTGTCCTATCCCTGAGCGCCTCCATATATTCATTGTTCTGGAGCTTCTTGTACTCTGGTTCATTCGTATGCCCAATAATGACCTCATCTATATCTGTCTGAGCAAACTTCTTAGGTTTGATCTTATGCTCCTGCGAGGCTCCCAAGAGATCATAGAGAAAGGCTACATCCAATTTCAGAACCTCTATAAACTCTATCAGACCTCGATTAGCTATATTAAACTCTCCATCAAAGTTGAATGCCCTCGGATCTGATTCTGAACCATATTCTGCGATCTTCCTGTAGTTTATGTCTCCTGTTAATTCAGTAGAATCCTGATTTTTCTCATCCTTTGGCTGAAATGTCCCTATCCCAATGCGGTCCTTTTCAGAGAGGATCAGTCGTCTAACCTTTACATGGGATATTACCTTCATCCAATCCCCTGTGTATCTCTTCATTAGCTCACGATAAGTTTGTCTGCATGCAGGACATAGATTCCCCTCTACCACTATCTTATCTTCCTCCTTATGCCCCTTGGTAAGCTCCTCTATAACATCATTTCTTATATTCAGTGGGATCAGGTGTAGGGGATCTTCATGCATAGGACAGTCTATCCATTCAGAGGTCTTGGAATATCCCATATTCTTCTCTTCCTTCTCATCTATTATCTCCCAGCTAAATGTGTAGAGAGCCCCTTCGTCTGTCTTTGAATATTCCTCTAATCCCTTTTTTAACAATCTGACTATCGTGCTTTTACAGCCTCCTACAGGACCATGGAGGAGGAGAACCCTCTTTTCTGGGCCATATCTATTGGCAGCAGCATTAAAGATGTCTACCATCTTCATAAGTGGTCTATCCAGACCAAATATAGCATTTTCACCATCAAATCTCTCATCATTGAAGAATTTATACCTGATAAACTTTTCCTTGCGATCTATAAATTCCTCAGTACCGTAAGACATGATCATATCGTATATCCTCTGAAATGCAGACCTCGCCACATTGGGGTTCTTCTTAACAATATTGAGATAGTCCTCAAAGCTACCTTCCCAGTATTGCTCCTTAAAGAATCTTGTATCATGTTTTTTCCCGATTAAATATACAATGTTTTCCTTTTTCCTTTCCTCTTCTTTTGATGATACAATTTGATGTTTATTAGATAAAGTCGTCATCTTTTTTCTCCATTTAAAGTGGTTCTTTTTATAGAGAGATTTTTACTATTATTCCCATTGAAAGAGATTATATCATTAAATCTGTGTTTTGTTTTTGACATATTTATATTGGTACCCCTTTAGAAATACATCTCATTAATATATAATATTATAATATATATGAATTTGACTAACTATGCTATAGATTTTTTGTGATTCAGACAGTAGACATTAGACCATAGACTTGAGGTATAAGGTCTATCTTTTGGATACGAAGATTAATAAATATGGACATCTTTCCAACTGAAGCAGAATCTTGTAGGTTAAGGAGGAAAGAGGGTATTATCCCACTTTTTACTCAGATACCATTAAACCGCGAAACATCTGTAACCATTTTTGAAAGGCTCACCTCTGGTGAGGGTCTATCCTTTCTATTAGACAGCGGTAAAGGGGGTAAAGGGGGGGGCAGGATCGCACGGTATTCATTTATAGGGTATGATCCTAATTTGATATTTAAGAGCAAGGGAAATCTGATAGAGGTTATAACAGATATGGGAAAGAAGACCTATCAAGGTAACCCAATAGATATGTTATCAACCCTATTGAATGAGGGTAATACTGCAAAGATAGACTACCTTCCACATTTCTGGGGAGGGGGGGTAGGATATATCGGTTATGATACCTGTCATCTCTTTGAGGACTTACCATGGACAGCCGTGGATGATCTGAATCTCCCAGATATCTTCTTTATGATTGTAGATGAGGTAATCGTGGTTGATCATCTAGAAGATACTATTAAGATAATCGTCTGCATAGAGAGAGGTGATAGCTATAAAAGGTGTGCAAGACGTATAGAAGAGATAATAGAGAGACTGATATCTAAATCAGAAGACTATTCCTATAAGGATAATGTTTTGGTAGGGGTAGGTATGACGATATCGGTAGGGAGAAATGGTCTGAGATCAAACCTCACAAGAGATGAATTTATAAGGATGGTAAGGAGGGCAAAGGAGTATATCGCTGATGGTGATATCTATCAGATAAACCTTTCTCAGAGATTGGAGATGGATTATAATGGGGATACTATGAGATTATACAAGAGATTAAGGGATATTAATCCCTCGCCATTTGGGGGTCTCCTGAGATTGAGAGATATATCTATAATAAGTTCTTCGCCGGAGAGGCTGATCAAGGTGAATAGAGATTATATTGAAACAAGACCGATTGCCGGAACAAGACCAAGGGGGAGAAACAAGGTTGAAGATCTATATCTCTCAACAGACCTCCTCTTGAATGAGAAAGAGAGGGCAGAACATCTTATGTTGGTAGACTTAGAAAGGAATGATCTGGGGAGGATATGTCAATATGGTACAGTTGAGGTAGATGATCTGATGTCTTTAGAGGGATATTCCCATGTGTGGCATATTGTCTCTAATATACATGGCAGACTGATGGACTCTATAGATCTCTTTGATATACTCCGTTCATGTTTTCCTGGTGGGACCATTACGGGCTGTCCTAAGGTAAGATGCATGGAGATCATAGATGAGTTGGAACCTACACAAAGGGGACCATATACAGGCTCTATGGGTTATATCGGCTATGGAGGTGATATAGATATGAACATCATTATTAGGACGATCCTTATTAAGGATGGAAGAGGGTATATCTCTGTGGGCGCAGGTATTGTCGCTGACTCTGATCCAGAGCGTGAGTATTTAGAGACCCTTGATAAGGCCAAGGCAATGATAGGTGCTATACAGGGATCTATATAGGGATCTATATAGGGGTATTCTCTAAATTAAATTACACAAGTTATAGATTTCCATATAACAAATTACACGGCGTTATCAGTCGAAATCCTCGACGGCGTACCGCTCAGTACGCCTTACTCGGATTTCTCCTTCTAGCCTTGTGTAATTTATTATCTGAAAATCTATAGAAGGGAGTGTGAGGTAATATGGCAACACAACTTGAATTGGCTATGAAAGGGAATATAACAGATATTATGAAGAAGATCGCTAATGATGAAGGGCTCAGTGATGAGTATGTCAGGGAGATGATCGCAAAGGGAAAGGTCGTGGTTCCCAACAATATTAATCGGAGAAGTAATATTGTAGGTATAGGGAAAGGACTAAGAACCAAGATAAATGCAAGTATAGGTACATCATCAGATATAATTGATATAGATGCTGAGATAAGAAAGGCAAGG
>JACRGM010000236.1 GCA_016212345.1 Nitrospinota bacterium | reverse complement strand
TTTTGAGATGGTGCAGGTTTAGAGATTTTAACCAATAGCCAAAAAGTACAATTAAAATATAACTACAAAGGATGATAATGAGATATATCTCCATTACTCTATATTTAAGTTAAGTGCCTAAAATGCCTAAAATGAGCTAAGTATTAAAAGAATTGTAACTGTTTAGCCGATTAATCTTGCCAAGAAGAAAATCTATAGTAAAAAATAATTATATACTAATTTATCTAATTTGTCTATAATCTTATCTAAATTCAAGGGGGAGAGATTATGCAAAATGGATTGAAAGAGTCTATTATCAAAGAGGTGGAGAGGTTAAAACCAGATCTCATTGAGATATGTAAGACCATCCATAGAAATCCTGAGGTAAAATTTAAGGAGTTTAAGGCAGTAGAGGTACTTACAGCCTTTTTAAAAAAGAATGATTTTGGGGTAACTCAGGGAATCGGAGGGCTTGAGACAGCATTCAATGCGGTCTTTAAAGGGGCAGAAAAGGATGGTCCTACTATTTCCTTATTAGCAGAATATGATGCACTCCCTCAAATAGGACATGCCTGTGGCCATAATATTGTATGTACTGCCAGTGTTGGTGCAGCGGTTGCATTGAAGAATGTAGCACATGATTCTCTCGGGAAGATCGTTGTAGTGGGGACACCTGCAGAAGAAGGTGGTGGAGGGAAAATAACCCTTATCAAGAAGGGGATATTTAAGGATGTAGATCTGGCGATGATGGTTCATCCTTCCAATAAGACAAGAATGGTAAGACTGATGCTTGCAGTTGTAGAGATAAGATTTATCTTTCATGGAAAGTCAGCACACGCAGCAGCCTATCCGTATGAAGGGATTAATGCACTTGATGGTGTTATACTTACCTTTAATAACATAAATGCACTACGGCAACAATTAAAGGATGATGTAAGGATTCATGGGATTATCACAGAGGGAGGATATGCCCCAAATATTATCCCAGATAGGGCATCAGCACAGTTTTATGTGAGGGCATTGGAGGAGAGATATTTCAAGAAGGTAGTTGAAAAGGTAAAGGAATGTGCAAGGGGTGCTTCAATAGCAACAGGTACAAAGATAGATATAAAGATGGAGGAGTTTACATATCGACCATTCAAACCGAACTATACATTAGCAGGGATATTTAGGGAGAATCTCTCATTCATAGATATTAAAGAAGACCCTGGGGATGAGAGAGGAGATATGGGGTCATCTGATATAGGGAATCTTAGTCATATAATTCCTACAATTCATGCAGATATTTCGATATGCGATGATAAGATCGTCTGTCATTCCCCTGATTTCAGGGATGCAGCCTTATCAGAAAAGGGGATGAAGGGGATGATCATAGGTGCTAAGGGACTTGCCCTTACTGCCTTTGATATCTTTAGATCCCCAGATAAGATGGATATGATCAGGAAGGAGTTTGAAGGAAAATAATTGGATTTTTTTATAATTTTATGATATAAAATAGATTTTCAGATAGTCAACTTTTGAAAGTCGTTCACTATATTTAGAGGGTAGTTTATATGCGACTAAAAAAAGAGATGATTCAATATATATCCCAATCTATAACAACGAGTATGATTAAAAAGGGTTATGTCCATCCTATAGTGGATGAAAAGGATATATATACTGCAATTACCCATGTTATTACAGAGGACCTTATGGTGGAGGATAGATTGGATGAGGAAGTAAAGGAGATATTAGAGAGATATAGGGATGATATAGATAAGAGAAATGTGGACTACCGTAATATGTTCCAGATGATCAAAAAGAAACTTATTGAGGAACGTGGACTGATATTGTGAGGAAATCCTCATGCCGATATTAGTTGGCATAAAGGAGAATGAAAATACACACCCCTTAATCCCCTCTTTTTAGAGGGGAAACTTTAGAACATGTTAAGAAGTGTCAGTATCAGTTTTCAGTGTCAGCCTTAATCCCCTCTTTTTAGAGGGGAAATTTTAGAACTCCCCTCTATTAAGAGGGGTTGGGGGTGTGTTATAAAGGTATTTTCAGGTGAAACCCTCACGAGCCTTCGGCTCACAAAGGGAGATGAAAATTTTAATTTTCGT
>JACRGM010000234.1 GCA_016212345.1 Nitrospinota bacterium | reverse complement strand
TATATTATCATATGAAATTTATAATGTCAAGTTTTTTTTTGCTCCTTTTTTTTGCTCCTGTAGTTGACATGCCATGATTTTTTATCTATACTTGCTTCTATAAAAAAGCAGTTTCCTATCTATTTATCTATTCTATCTATTCAAAACGCAACCTTTACAGTCCTTGAATCCACAACCAATCCATATACCACCTTATTAGACACCAGATTGCGAATCATGATCATCTTCCCCTTTTCTCCATCCTCTTCTGCACGTCCTATTGTGGTTACCCTTACATTATCCGATTCTGCCACAATAGATACCATATCCCCCTTCTTCAACAATGGAAGGGATTTTAACATCTCATCACGAAATATCTCTCCTGATCTAATAGATCTCCTCAATTTCTTTCCAACAACATCTGATATATTACTAAAGATATCAGGATCTACCCCCTTTATATATCTCTTCTCTATAATTACATCCTCTTCTGATACCACATCATTTGCCCTTAGGGAATGGTTACAGAGAACAACATCTCTCAACACCTCTATATCTACATTTATCCTGATCTTCTTCTGAACCTCACGATCCACACTCAAGATTACAGAAAGGGTAGTGTAATCCCTACCTGCTGGATCTCCCAATGGAATGACCTCAAAGGTTAACCCCCCTTTAGGAAGGAGAAGATCATCATCATAATCTATCTTATTTATCCTAATACAATCCCTATCCACTGTCAGGCTTTTATAGATAAACTCCTTTACAATATTTCTTATCTCCTCCCCTGAAATAGTGACATACTCCCTTGTAACAATTATCTCATCAGGTAATTCGATATGGAGAAGAGAGAGATCTATCTTCTTTCTCTTCAAACTTGCCTCTATTATATCTTTACTTATCCTGCGGGATTTCCCAACCCCTGGAGATCTTCCAATGAGAAGAGAACGGAGCCTCTCCACCATCACTGAGTCTTCACCACTGATATCTGCAATATCACCTAATCGAATCAACTGACCTGATACATTCGATCTCTCAGAGACACGAATTGTAACAACCTGAGATGCAGATACCATGATTGAACCACATATCAAGATAAGTAAGGGAATAAAAACAAAATATCTTTTCATCTCTTTTCTTTAACGTTTAACATTATTTGCTGTCTGAAGCATCTCATCAGCGGTCTGAATAGCCTTTGAATTTATCTCATACGCCCTCTGTGCAATGATCATTCCCACTAGTTCTTGAACAATATCTACATTAGATAGCTCCAGATAACCCTGTTGTATAGTCCCCCTATCATCAACCCCAGGAACCCCAGTAGTGGGTGGGCCAGATGCATTGGTCTCAAGATAGAGATTCTTTCCTATACTTTGTAGCCCTGCAGGATTTATAAATGTTGCTGTCTGAATAGTACCCCCAAGGGTTGGGGCAGGAACAGATGCTGTTGTATAGAAGACCCCACCCTGGGAATCTATCGAGATCGATAGTGCATCAGGGGGAATAGTTATGGTTGGCTCCATTGGTAGACCATCTGATGTCACAATACGACCTGTATTATCAAGTTTGAATGCCCCTGCCCTGGTATAAGCAATCGTCCCATCTGGCTGGGTTATCTGAAAAAACCCCTTCCCCTCAATGGCCATATCTAATTCGTTCTGTGTCGTTACAAAATCTCCCTGAAGGAATATCTTCTGTATAGCAGCAGGCTTTGTCCCTAATCCCAATTGCATACCAGTAGGAACCTGATTTCCTGCCTCAGACACTGTTCCCACAACCCTCAGTGTCTGGTAAAGAAGATCCTGAAAATCGGCCCTGCTTCTTTTAAAACCCGTAGTATTCACATTTGCTATGTTATTGGATATAACACTTATATTAAGGTCCTGCGCCTCCATACCTGTTGCTGCTGTAAATAACGAGCGTATCATATCTTCCTCCTAAAAGAGTGTCTAATTAAACTTTATTTTAAGCAACCCTTGCGATCTCATTTACAGCCTTTCCATTGATACCATCTATTGACTGAATAACCTTCTGATACGATTCATAGCCTCTCTGAATATCTATCATAGTAACCATCTCCCTCAATGGATTGACATTGGCCATCTCAACAAAACCTTGCTTTACATACACATCTCTAGCCTCTTTACTAGCCTCTCTAGGCCTCTCTTCCTTAGGGGGATTGAACAATCCCTCCCCCTCCTTCTCAAGAAGGTCGGACATAGAAAAATCTACTATCTTAAGGGTATCAACAGGGGTGATATCAGGACCAGTACCTACCAATACCTCCCCATTGGGGCTTATTGTAATATTCATACCTGAAGGTACCATTATAGGCCCTGCCTCTCCAAGTATAGGGTATCCTCTCTGGGTAACAAGGATATTATCCTTGTTCAACTTGAGATTCCCCTCCCTTGTATATCTGATATCATTAGGTGTCTTTACAACAAAGAATCCATCCCCCTCTATCGCTATATCCAATTCATTCCCTGTAGGCTTCATGGTTCCTTGGGAAAGGTCGGTCTTTACATCTACAGGCACCACATAGGCCCCACTCTCAGCCAGAAAGGACTCAAAAATGGCCCTATCACCCTTATAACCAACAGTACCTGTATTGGCAAGATTATTTGTCACTACCTCCAGCCGTCTCTCCTGCATCAGACTCCCAGAGGTAGCAATATAAATACCCTCATTCAATCTGCTTCTCCTCTCATTCACACCTTCCATAGATTTCCATATAACAAATTACACGGCGTTATCAGTCGAAATCCTCGACAACGTACTACTCAGTACGCCTTACTCGGATTTCTCCTTCTAGCCTTGTGTAATTTATTATCTGAAAATCTACAGCAAGGGACAGACAACATCTTTATCCATGCCACCCACCTTTA
>JACRGM010000027.1 GCA_016212345.1 Nitrospinota bacterium | reverse complement strand
GGAAACCACGATTGGTATCAAAATCCAAAAACAAAAGTCGCTCAACCTGTTCCACGACATAATGAGATTAATGATAATCTCGCAAAACATATCATAAAAATGTTGAAAAAAGACGCCTGACAAAAAAACAGCGGACGCGGAATAAAGGTGATTTGGTTTTTAGCAAAGCATTAATTTCAGGTCTGCCCATTACACAGCCTTTAGAATGCTGTGAACTAATAAATCGCTTTGTGTGTCGATGGCCAGCGAAAATCCCCATGTAGGGTCAAAAAAATTCCTCAATCAGGTTCAGGACAATTCCTCAGTTGGGTCCAACATAATTCCCCAATTCTTTCTTTCAACTCAAATTCTTTAATGTTTTGTTTATCAATTGAGCCTTTGGCAAAAGAAGCTTTTTTGATTCAAATCCCGCTAAAGCAGGATTTGGGTCAAGTATTTTAAAGCGGTATATGACTGTAGGCTACAATCCAATACCATCGATCTTTGCATTACATTTGGGACATTGTGAGGATATAATATTATTCTGAGATATTGTATATCCATAACGTCGAATTAGTAATTCATGACAATTATAACAATAGGTACTCTCTCCTTCACTTCCGGGGACATTCCCCTCATATACATACCTAAGACCGAGCTTTAGACCCATTTCTCTTGCCTTATTTAAGCTCTTTATAGAGGTTCGAGGCAGACCAAGAAGTTTATAGGTAGAATAGAATTGTGTAACATGCCATGGGATATCTTCACCCACATCTTTGATAAATTCTGCTATCTTCCTTAATTCCTCCTCTGAGTCATTATAGGTTGGAATGATTAATGTAGTTATCTCGATCCATATCCCAAGCTTCTTGTATAATCTTATTGAATCTAAAACAGGCTGAAGTCTTGCACCACATATCTTTCTATAAAAGTGATCGTTAAATGCCTTAAGGTCAATATTGGCAGCATGAAGATAAGGGTGAATAGTAGTTAAGGCCTCTGGGGTAATATATCCATTAGTGACAAATACATTCATTATCCCTTGCTCTGTAGCAAGGATTGCAGTCTCATAGGCAAGTTCATAGAATATTGTTGGTTCAGTATATGTATATGATATACTTTTACATCCTGATCTCTTTGCTGACTCAACAATCTCTTTAGGTGTAACCTTATTTCCTATGATGATCCCTTTATCCTTTGACATTTGAGAGATCTGATAATTCTGACAGTGCTGGCACTTAAAGCTACAACCAACAGTTGCAATAGAAAAAGAGCTTGAGCCTGGATAGAGATGAAAGATAGGTTTTTTCTCTATAGGATCAACATTCTGAGATATAACCTTATCATATACTAGGGTATAAAGGGTGCCGTTGCGATTCTCCCTGACACCGCATATACCTCTTTTGTCCTCTTTAATAATACATCTATGACTGCAGAGAGAACACCGAACCTTATTTTCATCCCTCTTCTCATAGAAGATGGCTTCCTTCATATGCTAATCACCAAATGATGTCCCAACAGATCGTGCTGATCTCAGAACAGGGGAATCAATGGGAATCAATCTCTGTCTCCCTGCTACCTCCTCTAATGGGATAGATGAAATGGCTTCTCCTTTTAAAGCAACCATCTTACCAAACTCTCCTTGTAGGGCAAGATCTAATGCAGCGGTTCCAAAACCTGTCCCCAATATCCGATCAAATCCTGTAGGAGCCCCACTCCTCTGAAGGTGTCCTAAAATGGTTACCCTTGTCTCAAGCCCTGTACATCTTTCAATATCATCCCCTATGTTTATACCTATCCCACCATACCTTACTTGCTCTGTACTCTCCTTCACGATTCGTTTTATAACCTTTTCCCCTCCAATAGGTCTTGCCCCCTCAGAGATAACAATAACACTAAACCGTTTTCCATGAAGATTCCTTTGCCTCACCTTCTCACAGACCTTGTCAATGTTATAAGGGATTTCAGGTATTAAGATTATATCCCCACCTCCTGCAAGCCCTCCATATAATGCCAGCCAGCCAGCATTCCTGCCCATCACCTCAAGGATCATAACACGATGATGCGACATAGCAGTACTATGTAAGGCATCTGTTGCCTTAGTAATGATCTCTACTGCAGAATTAAAACCAAAAGTAATGTCAGTTCCAAAGATATCGTTATCTATAGTCTTAGGGATACCTATGATATCCATACCCATCTTGCCCAATTGATGTGCTATAGTAAGGGTTCCATCTCCTCCTATACAAAAAAGGACATCTAATTCAAGTTCTTTATAATAATCAATGACCCTTTCAGAATGATCTTCAAACCTCAGTTTGTCTCCATTATTGATAGGAACACGAAATGGATTGGCAATGTTAGATGTCCCTAAAATTGTTCCCCCTAATGGAAGTATACCTGAAACATCTTCCACTTTTAATCTCTTTACATTACGATTTAACAGGCCAGAAAAACCGTCTATAATCCCAATCACCATCATATTGTATTCAAAGATACCTTTCTTTGTAATACTTCTGATCACCGCATTCAAACCAGCACAATCGCCTCCCCCAGTAAGAATTCCTATCTTTTTTATATTCGTCCTTCTCCTCATTGAGATGAATCTAT
>JACRGM010000235.1 GCA_016212345.1 Nitrospinota bacterium | reverse complement strand
TTAGCGAAGACCAGGTTATTCCAGGTGCCTCCTTTATTGAGGATCTTGGGGCTGATTCACTTGATACTGTCGAGCTAGTAATGGCCTTTGAAGAGGAGTTTGATATAGAGATTCCAGATGAAGATGCAGAGAAGATTGTAAGAGTGAAGGATGCCGTAGAGTATATTGAGAAGCAGATTTAAGTAGGAGTTAGGAGTTAGGAGTTGCTTGATATTCAAAAATGTTGGAGGATTTTTGAGACATAATAGGAGGTGATCTCCTGAGGAGGATTGTAGTAACAGGTCTTGGTTTAGTTACCCCCTTAGGCATTGGGGTTGAAAATAATTGGGCATCTCTCTGCAGAGGAGAGTCAGGGATCGGCAAGATAACCCGTTTTGATACCTCTGAATTTCCAACGCAGATAGGAGGAGAGGTAAAGGGATTTGACCCCCTTGATTACTTAGATAAAAAAGATGTAAAAAAGATGGATACCTTTATCCATTATGCCATTGCCTCTAGTGTGATGGCAGTGGAAGATGCTGAACTGAAGATTAATAACCAAAATGCCAGAAGGATCGGGGTTATAGTGGGAGCAGGTATAGGAGGACTTCCAGCGATAGAAAAATATCATGCCCTTTACTTAAAAGGGGGGGTAAGGAAGATTACTCCCTTCTTTATCCCTATGCTAATTATTAATCTGGCATCGGGCCAGATATCTATGAGATTCAGGATAAAGGGGCCTAACTCTAGTGTTGCAACCGCTTGTGCTACAGGGACACACTCCATAGGTGATGCCTTTAAGATCATCCAACGAGGAGATGCAGATGCAATGTTTGCAGGGGGGACAGAGTCTGTTATTACTCCCCTCGGTGTTGGTGGATTTTGTGCTGCAAAGGCACTTTCTACACGAAATAATGAACCGCAGAGGGCAAGCAGGCCATTTGATAAGGAAAGAGATGGCTTTGTCATGGGTGAGGGGGCAGGGATATTGATATTAGAAGAGTTGAAATTTGCCCTGAATAGAGGTGTAAGGAAGATATATGCAGAGGTTGCAGGGTATGGTATGTCAGGTGATGCATATCATATTACATCACCTGATCCCAATGGTGAGGGTGCAGCTAATTGTATGAAGGGAGTCCTTGAGAATGGACATATCTCGCCTGAGGATGTAGATTATATTAATGCACATGGAACATCTACTCCCATGGGAGATGCGATAGAGACGCTGGCAATAAAGAGTGTCTTTGGGGAGTATGCCTATGAAATACCTGTAAGCTCTACTAAATCAATGACAGGTCATCTCCTTGGGGCAGCAGGGGGGGTTGAGGCAATATTCTCTATCTTGGCTATAGATAGAGGTATTATACCCCCAACCATAAATTACGAAAATCCAGATCCTGAGTGTGATCTCGATTATGTCCCAAATTCTATAAGGAAAGGAGATGTAAGGGTAGTCCTTTCTAACTCTTTTGGTTTTGGAGGGACCAATGCTAGCATTGCATTCAAAAAATACGAAGATTGACATATGTTATCTGAAGAAAGAATTAAAGAACTTGAGATACTTCAGGAGAGACTGAACTACCGATTTAAAGAACTTAATCTACTTAATGAGGCATTGACACATAAATCCTATGTCAATGAAAAGAATTCTGACTTGCGTGACAATGAGAGATTAGAATTCCTTGGTGACTCGGTTATAGATTTGATAGTGGGTGATTATTCCTTCAAGAGATTCTCGAATTATTCAGAGGGTGATCTCTCGAAGATAAGAGCGGCTGTGGTTAATGAGATTGATCTGGCAGAGATTGCCCGTCGTATTGGAATAGGGAGATTTATACTCTTAGGAAAGGGCGAAGAACAATCTGGTGGAGAGAGTAAAAATTCGATTCTATCTAATACCTTTGAGGCGATAATAGCTGCTATATATCTAGAGAGTGGATTAGAAAATACATACTCAGTCATTATAAATATATTCAAGGAGAGGATTGATGATGTAGGGAATAGTTGTCATTATAGAGATTTCAAGAGTGAACTTCAGGAATTTACTCAGGGACGATTTAATTGTATCCCATCTTATCGTATCTCTAGTGAATCAGGACCAGATCATGAGAAGGTATTCGAGATAAATGTAATTATTGGAGGAGTAATCTACGGAAAAGGAAAAGGTAAGAACAAAAAAGAGGCAGAGCAATTGTCTGCAAAAGAGGCACTGGATAAATTACTTCAAGATCCTTCTTCTAATCTCTGATAATCTATGACAAATCTCTAATCTTCTATTATGATTTAGATAGATAATTTTTTCTTATTCCCAAGCTCCTGCTTTCTTCTTTAGAAGATTTTTTCCTAAAAAGGATATATATTTATTCATAATAAACATCCATTAATTACACTAAGAGATTGTTGTATGTTAAAAATAAACGAGATATTCAAAGACATCCAGGGAGAATCGAGCTATATAGGACTACCAACCGTCTTTGTCAGATTCACAGGATGTAATTTAAGATGTACTTATTGTGATACAGTATATGCCTATTACGACGGTAAAGAGATAGAAGTTAAGGATATCATCTCTCAAGTAAAGGTCTACAATTGTCCCCTTGTGGATATAACAGGGGGAGAACCCCTTTTACAAAATGATGTTTATAGATTGATCGAGGGGCTTCTCAAGATAGACAATAAGAAGATACTAATAGAGACCAATGGGAGTATAGATATAAGAGGACTGGATGAGAGAGTTATAAGAATCATGGATATAAAGTGTCCAGATAGCGGGATGTCTGCTGAAATGAAATGGGAAAATATAGAATATCTAAGAGGGATAGATGAGATAAAATTTGTGGTAAGCAGTAGAAGGGATTATGAGTGGTCGATCAATATAATCAAGAGGTATTCACTGGAGGATAGATTAACTGTGTTGATTTCCCCTGCATATAGTGTAATAGAACCAAAAAGGGTAGCAGGGTGGATACTTAATGATCAACTTAAGATCCGATTTCAACCTCAACTTCACAAAATTATGTGAATGTGAGAGTGGATGTACATACACATACACATTCACAAGGGGGGTTATATCCATGACAATAAAAAAGAGATTTAGACGAAGGCATTATCTTGTAGATAAACAAGCTCAAGGAAGATATTTTTTCTGGGTTGTCTTTTATCTCTTTCTTTATACCATCATTTTAAGCACTGCGATCTATCTGCCGGTTAATCTTTCCTTGACTGATGAAAGTGGATTATATGCATATTCATTAGTAGAAAAATACTTGAATTATAGGGTATTACCAATAATATTCGTCTTCCTGATATTGGTTGGTATTCATGTTATCTTAACCACACATAGATTTTTTGGTCCTATTAATCGTTTTAAATCCATTACGACAAGTATTGCTAAAGG
>JACRGM010000233.1 GCA_016212345.1 Nitrospinota bacterium | reverse complement strand
AGGGAATTCAGGTTGAAAGGAAAGGGGATAGCAGATCTACATGGCTCTGGAATAGGGGATGAAGTAGTAAATGTTATTATTGAGACACCTACAAGGCTTAATCCAAAACAGAGGGAGCTACTAGAGGAATTTGCCAGGATTGGTGGTGAGGATGTAAACCCTTTAAGTAAGAGTTTCTTTAGTAAGGTAAAAGATCTTTTTGGATAGGGAGCATTTATACAAAAATTTAGACATCTTTCGTGTTAAAGTTGAACTAACCCTAAAAATCAAAGATTAAAGATAAAAAATCAAAATGACATATAAAAATGTAAAAATCTATTACTATTTGTCATTTTGCATTTTTATTTTTGATTTTTACATTCCCTTCGGCAAGCTCAGGACAGGACTTCTAAGATACTCAACTTTTGTGCGAGAGAACCAAATTTAGATAACTAATTTCATCTCCTCGCAAAAACCTTACGAAGAATAGCAGGAGATATATCTTCCTCTATCTTTACCTCGCCGATCCCCTTCATTAATATAAATCTTATCTTATCATTCCTTGTCTTCTTATCTAAGTATAGAGAGGTAATTATATCATCTGATCTCAGATCAGGGAGTTGGGTAGGGAGCCCAATCTTAGTTAAAAGGTTCTCTATCCTTTCGGGCTCATCCCTTTTACATAGCCCCATCTCTTCTGATAACCGTGCTGCATATACCATCCCTATTGAAACCGCCTCACCATGTCTGAGATCCCTATATTGTGTAAGTGTCTCTATGGCATGTCCTATTGTATGACCGAAGTTGAGAACCGCCCTGTAGCCTGCCTCCTTCTCATCTATCTCTACTACCCTTCCTTTTATACGGCAAGATGTCCTGATAATATATCCTAAGGCATCAAAATCTAGTGATAATACCCTCTTTATATCCTTTTCAAGGTATTCAAAGAGATCAGTATCAGCTATAATGCCATATTTAACCACCTCGGCTAACCCTGCAAGGAGCTCTTCTCTGGGAAGGGTCTTTAATGTACTTGTATCAATAAAGACAGCCTTGGGCTGATAGAATACACCGATCAAGTTCTTCCCTTGAGGATGGTTAACTGCTGTCTTACCGCCAACACTGCTATCTACCTGAGCCAGCAGTGAGGTTGGAATCTGTATATATGGGATACCCCTCATATATGTGGCAGCGACAAATCCTGCGAGATCACCTATGACCCCACCACCTAGGGCTACTATAGCCGACCCACGATCAACCTTTAAGGTTATAAGTTCATCATATAACCTCTCTGCCTCCTTAATGGTCTTGTACTCCTCACCATCAGGAACCTCCGCTGTATATGAATCAAAACTAGCTCCCTTTAGACCAGAGCTTACCTCCTCACCATAGAGTTTATTCACAGAAGGATTGGTTATAATTACAACCCTCTTGCCGATACCAAGATCTCTAATGATATCACTGATCCCATTAAGGATATTGTATTCTATATATATCTTGTAACTTCTCTCCCTTAGATTGACATAGATTTCCATATAATAAATTACACGGCGTTATCAGTCGAAATCCTCGACGGCGTACCGCTCAGTACGCCTTACTCGGATTTCTCCCTCTAGCCTTGTGTAATTTATTATCTGAAAATCTATAGTTATATATTCAACAGAAAACACAAAAATTAGAAATATTGGGGGTGTCCTTCTATTACATCTCCTCACCCTTTACTATCATTGGTGTGATAAAGACCAGAAGTTCTGAATCCTCATCCATCCCTACCTTCTCCCTCTTGAAGAACCATCCAAGTATAGGTATCTTGTTAAACCAGGGTACACCAGACATCTCCTTAGAGGTCTTGCTGGTATACAGACCTCCAATAACTGTTGTATCACTATCCTTTACCAGAACCTCTGTGGTTGCCTTTTTCTGCATTATTGTTGGCATACCCCCAGATTGATTAGCAAAATCTGCCTCATCCTTGGTGACCTCTATATTGAGAGATACATAGTTATCAGGGGTAATATGGGGGGTAACAGTCAGGCTTATACTGGCATTTACAAATTGTGTCTGTGTTCCACTCGCTGAAACACTCTGATAGGGGATCCTACGCCCACTCTCAATTACTGCCTCTTTATTGTTTAATGTAGTAATCTTGGGATTCGACAATATCCTCCCTTTACCAGAGCTCTCCATAGCAGAAAGTTGTATATCTAAGACATTTGTATTGCCTAGATTACCGAGGGTTAGCCCTAGACCACCTCCTGCACCACGAGCGATTGCTGATGGTAGATCTACTACATAGTTCCCATTCCCTACTTGAATGGGTTGGATACCACCAGCAGTCGCTGCTGGGGGTATAAGGGCGCCTCTCACATTAGTGTAATTTCGATAATAGTCGGTACTATTATATCTCCCCCCCCACTGAACACCTAGTTCCCTAGTATAGTTCTTATTTATCTCCACAACCCTTGCCTCGATCGTAACCTGAGGTGTCCTCTTATCCAGTGTCTTGATAAGGTTCTTCATCTCCTCCAGATT
>JACRGM010000033.1 GCA_016212345.1 Nitrospinota bacterium | reverse complement strand
TCTGCTCCGATAGGCATTATATGGATACCATCTACCCTCATATCCTTTGCCTTATGAATAAACTCTGAGGCCATCTCAATCCCTTCACGAATAGGGTCATCAGAAGATTCCAGTATAGAGATAATATTATCTGGGATTGACCTTGTAAGTACCTTCTCATTAAAAAATTGGATCATCTTTACTGATCTCAAAGGGGTTACCCCTATAAGGATCTTTGTCTTAATACCATTAACCCTCTTAACCCTGTCAAGGAATTCCTTGAGTGACTCTATATCAAAGAATGGCTGTGTCTGAAAGAATTCTGCCCCTACCTCTATCTTTTTTTTAAGCTTCATCAATTGGAGCTCAAAAGGAACTACAAATGGGTTTAACACCCCACCCAAAAAAAACTCTGGTGATCCATCTAATCTTTTACCATTCATACTCTCTCCCCTCTTAAGCCTCCCTATCATATCTATGAGTTGAACAGAATCAAGGTCAAATACCGCCTTGGCCTCTGGATGATCACCCAATGAGGGGTGATCCCCTGTCATCACACAGAGATTCTCGATACCTAGGGCTGCAGCACCAAGGAGATCTGATTGAAGGGCGAGTCTATTTCTATCCCTGCAGGTTATCTGCATAATAGGTTCATGGCCCGATTCCTTAAGTAGATGACTGAAGGCAAGGGGGCTCATCCTCATTATACCCCGTTGGTTGTCTGTTACATTAATACCATCAATCCTTCCGCCTATCTTTTTAGCAATATCAAGTGCATTTCTGACATTTGTTCCTCTTGGTGGTGGGATCTCAACGGTAACCACAAAATCCTTATTATTGAATGTATCACGAAGTTTCATGTTGAGACCTTAAACCTGGATCCTCATGATTTCATGATATGCCTCAATGATCTTATTCCTTACCTGCATAGTTAATCGGAAGGCTATATCTGCCTTGCTTAGGGCTATCATAGTTTCATGGATATTTTTGATATCCCCTGTGACCATCTCCTCAACTGCCTTATCTGCCTCTTTCTGAAGCTCATTCACCTTTTTGAGAGAGTCTATTAAGGTCTCGCTAAAACTCTTTTCTCCCTTTACTGGTGACTGTACAGATCCCCCCTCTTTGTTAATAGAATGGGTAAGTATTGCTTCTATATGATTTCTACTTGGTATATCGTTCATAACTCAAAAATATTATATTCTTTCCCAACCGCAACACCGCAACACTACTATCTCCCCTGATCAATAACATATTTTATCAATTCACCCTTGTTAGTGAGTGCCCTGATAACCGCACTATACATCAACTGATTTTCAGCAAGCTTTGTCATCTCCTTATCTATATCCACATTATTACCATCAAGTCTAGATACCCCTCTCTCTGATACTATTTCAGGTCTTATACCTTCAAAATCCTTCTCCCTTCCACCTATATGTTTGAGATGGGTTGTCTTCATAGATAGACGATCTTCTGAACCTATCGCAGATCTTAATTCCTTTTCAAATTCTATATCAACAGCCTTATAACCAGGGGTATCCACATTTGCGATATTACTCGATATAATAGTATGTCTCATGGACTGGAAATCGAGTGCCTTCTTCAACATCTGAGGTAAGGGATCAGAAAAGAGTATCTTTTCTAGAGCTGTTGGCATCTTTGCTATCTCCTTCTTCACATACACAGACTCACCGAGGTTGTAAGTTACGGGTTACGAGTCTCAAATTTAACCCATAACCCGTAACTCAAGGTATAAAATATAGAGAAAATAAGAGTCAATCCTTTGACTATATCCTCTAAATTATAGACTATTTGGCCGTATTATGGCATTTATCGCAAGCCCCTTTGGCACTAGTACTGAATGCTGTCTTGTTTTCAGCATGGCATACCCCACAAAATTTCCCTTCATTGATACTTTGCATGGTTAAGGCATTATCCTTATCAGTAGAAGCTTTTGTCATCTTAAATATCTTCACATGGCAATCAGGACACTTATTCCCCTTAACCTCCACATGAATCTTATGACTAAAGGTTACTCCCTTTTGCTCCTTTGTATCGCTGAAAAGGATATCCCCTCCTCCTACCTCTGCTGCAAAGACTCTCTCGATCTGCAATAGACAGAATGCAGAAAGCATAAAAGATATAACCGCTATCTTATGCCATCTATTCACTATTATCACCCCCTTTCTAAATTAACTCCTAACTCCTTATTCTACAGGGGCACGGACAAACAAGTTTGTCCATGCCACCCATACTACTCCCAACTCCTAACTTAATCGTATGATTTTAGTCTATCTCTTATAAAAGTCAAGTGGATCTTTTTTCTACAGCGGATCTTTTTTCTATCTCTGGCTCTATCTCTGGCTCCGGCAAACCTTTTGATATCATCCTCTTTACCTTTAGAAGTCTCTTCCTGGCCTCTGAGAGTAAGACCTTTGAATATCTAAAATTATGAACCCCCTTACTCCCATCACTATCTACAACCTCTATTAATGCCCTGGCCTCATCTATTAGAGGAGATAAATTACTAGCAAGATCAGGGTTTATTCCACGGAGTTGTATATCTATCCATGCAAGGAGTGCCATTGTCCCACGATGATCATCAGATATCTCCCCCTGCCATAGATCTACCTTATTGCTGTAACCCTTCTCATGGCAGTTGACACAGATGTCCTTAACCACCTTTATAGAATGCCCTTCTGATATCCCTCTATGACAGACCTCACACCCCACAGACCTCGCCATTAAGCCAGGTTCACCTTTAATATTTCTCACTGATTCACCATTCCTGAATCTAACCTGCTCGATATGGCACCTGTTGCACTCAACCTTAACCTCCTTATGATGACAGTCTAGACACCCTACCCGGTTATACAATATCTCTCCATGTATCTCCTTATTAGAGTGACATCTATCACAATATATACCGTTCTTCATGTGACTAGCATGAGAAAAATTAATATTATATATCAAAAGTTTCTTAACCGCAAACCCATGATGACATCCCCTGCATTGAGATATAGAGGCATGCTCTGATCGTGGTAATTCTATAGAACCCTTAGGATGACATATGTTACAACTGGTCTCCTCTCTTTCATGACACATCAAGCAGGTATCCATCCTTGGGCGATTCGTAGGAGGTCTTTCCCAATCATGAGCGATATTATTGTGGCAATCAGTACATCCGGCCCCAACCCCCTCTATGTGGAATTTATGAGGGATCGTAATATTCAGTTTATTAAACTTATAGCCGATCTGTTCATCAGTTATAATATCTTGATGACAGCGTTTGCAATTAGGATTTATCCTTTCAGCATCTGCTGAAAAGAGTGGATTATAGCCCCCTGTTATAAACTGACCTCTTTGTGCATGACAATCATAACAACAGATATCATCCGGATGTATTAGCGACTTACCCCCAATATCTGGGGTCTCTCCTGTGGAGTGACAGGAGAGACAATAATTACAACTCATTATGGTATAATAAACCAATCCTGCAAAAGGGATCATCCCGAGTACAGCTACCACTAGACCTGCAACCAACCATACTTTTAAAGAGAATCTCGGAATTTTAAACATCCTTATCATACCTTCTTCACAGTTACAACCGTATCCATCCATGCCTGTCCACCACCAACCATATCTGATCTAATGGGGATAATAGGATTAGGATGTACACCATTACCTTGTTTCTCCCACCATATAAGTTGAGTATTAGGGTCCTTACTTTTAAAGTTTTTCCCGCAGGCAATCCCCCCATATTCCCAATGTCCACAGCTATCAGAGATAGCCACCACATCTGGATGTATCCCTTGGGTAACATGGGCCGTAGTGATCAAGGTTCCGAGCATGGATCTCACCTCCACCTTATCCCCATCATTGATCCCCATTGCCATAGCAGTTTCTGTGTTAATCCATATAGGATTATCATGAACTATCTCAGATAACCACATACAATTAGCAAGATTTTGGTGGGTAAAAACATTCCACTGAAAGGTGGTCAGGATCAATTCCCCTTTCTTCATATTCTGATGCTCTGGGATCTCCAGATATGTTGGCATAGGATCGAATCCATGTTCCTTCATCTTCTCTGAATATATCTCAAATTTACCTGAAGGGGTATTAAAACCATTCTTCTCATAAGATCTATATACAGGTTTCTCATCCTTATCATACCAAACACCCTTCTCCATTAGATAATAAAGACCACCAACATTTACCAGTTTATCAATATTTAATATAGCAGTATCCAGATAGTCCTCAGGTGTGGCAAAGTCAAAGTACTTCTCCATCCCACCCCCAATCCTCTTTGCCAGTTCAATACATATCTCCATAAAGGATTTCACTTCACCAAGTGGCTTTACCACAGGCTGTCGTATACTAATAAAAGGTATCCTCTCAAAGGCAGGTGGAGACTCAAGCTCCCATCTCTCTAGATAGATCGCCTCAGGAAGGACAATATCAGCAAAGATTGTACTCTCTGTCATGTTTGAATCAATGGCAACATAATAGGGGATAATAGATTCGTCTTGGAGTATCTCCTTTGTTTGATTACAATCTGGCCCAGCATACACAGGATTATGCTGATAAGTCATATATATACCGGCCTTCGCTCTTCCTTCCTTGATCATCGGTAAGACAGAATATGGGATCTCATGAGGGGCAAGTGGATACCCCTCAGGATGTATAAGTTCACTCTTGATTGTTGGTGAAGGAGGTATTGGGGATGGCTCACTCAAGCGATAGGTACGAGGGAGACAGAATCCACCCTCCACATCAATATTACCTGTAATCGCATTAAGAAGGAGGATACATCTCTCATTATATGTCCCATTATAATGCTTTGTTAATCCTCCAGTGGAGATCGTAGTAGCTGACTTACTCTCCGCAAACTCCTCTGCAATCCTCAGTATATCCTCAACAGGTACACCACTTATCACCTCTGCCATCTCAGTGGTATACTTAGAAAGATAATCACTTAACTCCTTTACAGAGACATTTGTCCATTTCTCAATAAACTCCTCGTTATATAACCCCATCTTCATAATCACATTTGCCATGGATAGAATAACTATCCCATCTGTACCAGGTCTAATGGGAAACCACTCGTCACTCTTACCTGCTGTCTGGGAAACACGGACATCAAATGTAACTATCTTGGCAGCATGATGTACCCTCTCCCCAACTACTGTAGTTATCCTTCCTTCTTGTATCCTCTGGGCAAAACTTGTCCGCAGGAGATGTGCCTCATAGGGATTAGAACCAAAATTCAACATATAATGGGTCTTGGCTACATCGTTTACCTCTATCTCTGCACCCCATGTAAGTTCCTGGGCTAGCCTCTTGTTCTCTCTCCCTAAATCAGTATTAACCAGGGCATTAGGGGTTCCATAGGCATTTAAGAATCTCCTTGCAAAGTCTTGGGTCGTTATATCCCTAGTACTTTGAAATATAAACTCCTCAGGATGTCCTTTATCTATAAGGGATTTAAGCCTTGAGGATATCTCGTTAAATGCCTCATCCCAGGAGATCCTCCTCCATTTCCCCTCTCCCCGTGCACCAACCCTCTTTAAGGGATAGAGGATCCTATCAGGGTCATAGAGGAAATTAATACCTGCTTGTCCCTTTGCACACATCCTACCACGGCTGTTTGGATGTTCTGGGTTACCACCTATCTTCATCAACAATCCATTCTCCACATAGCCATAGATCCCACACCTGGCATAACAGAGGAGACATGTACTTGGAATCGCCTTACGAAATTTCTCTGTTGTCCTGGATACCTGCCTTCCCCCCATGGATAGCTCTATGGCCTCTGAAACTAGCCCTGAAATCCCCCCACCTGCGGCCATGATAGAAGCAGAGGTAGTACCAATCTTTAAGAACCTTCTTCGATTAATGCCTGACATATATTACTCCCTAATGTAACGGTATACTCTGGCCTGCAATAACCACCACAATCCTCATTGAATAGACACCTATAAGGGTTAGTATCGATGCAATAATGAGCCATCTTAGGCTCTTCCTTGTCTTCTTGTTAAAAACAAGAAAGAGAGGAATAATCCCCCCTAAGAATATCTCTATCCCCAAAAATTCATAACTAAAGCTCCCGATGAGCATAAGTTTTACAACCTCATAGGCCTCCTTGGTCGATGTTAAGAGGACAATTATCGCATTGAAGACCATAAAGATATCCATCATTATAATTCCACCCATAAACTTACCAAGACCTATTATCAGGTCTTTATCCCTTTCCTTCTCCTCTGTGTTTTTTAAAAAGAATCTGTTTCTTATAGAGGCAGCAAGTATAAGGAGGGCAATACCTGATACCATTGCGGATACAATAAATAATGAAGGCATCAGGGCAGTACTCCACAATGCCCGCCCCTTACCCAAGGCAAGAATAAATCCTGTATACCCATGGGTACAGATCGCAAGAGGGATACCTATTATCCCAAAAAAGCTGGCCATCTTCTGATTGCCTTTAAATACAAACCATGCGTATATGAGACCTGAGATAGGATAGATTGTCAAAAGAAAGGTCCCATAGGTTATAGGTGATGTAAAGTTGAGATATACAAAGAGGTGCCAAAATCTTAAAGGCTGTTCA
Source organism: Nitrospinota bacterium (assembly GCA_016212345.1). GTDB lineage: Bacteria > Nitrospinota > Nitrospinia > SZUA-224 > SZUA-224 > SZUA-224. The sequence continues at coordinate 5,197 of JACRGM010000033.1, read as the reverse complement.
AGGTCTATAATCAGATTTAAAGGGGCTAATATAAGTAGAATAGGTGCAAGGACAGCACCGATCTTTCCTAAAGGTTTATATTCAGCCTTTCCCCCAATTGTGGCTATGACGGAGACAACAAATGATCCGGCACTCAACCCTGTTAAATAAAAATAAGTCGCTATAAACCACCCAAGTGGTATCTCGTGAGGGGTATTATAGATTATTTGGACATCCATCTATAACTCTCCACCATCCTCATGTGTCAACCCCTTCCAGCCCTTCATAGGGTCCATGACATCTAGATCTAGACCGATATAATAGACCCTAGGCTCTGTAGCCATCTCTGGTTTAAGCACCTGCACAGGATTCGTAGCAATAAGTTGGGAGATCTCACTGTTCGGATCATTGATATCTCCGAATATTCTGGCCCTCCCTATACATACCTCAACACATGCAGGCGCCACCCGTTTATCTACTCTATGATAACACCAGTAGCATTTCTGGACATATCTTTTCAATGGATTTACATGCCTTACATCATAAGGACAGGAGGCCATACAATACTTACACCCTATACAACGATGTTCATCAATCATAACAATCCCATCATCACGCTGCCATGTTGCCTTAACTGGACAATTTTTCAGACAGATAGGGTTATCACAATTATTACAAAGTGAAGGGAGGAATGATCTACTGACATTGGGATATCTTCCCTTTTCTATTATCTTGACCCATGAACGAAATACCTTAAGAGGAACATCATTTTCTGCCTTACAGGAAACAGAACAGGTATGACAGCCGATGCACCGGCGAAGATCAATAAGGAAGCCATACCTTATCTTTCTCTTTTCTCCAATTTTGACCATATACTTTATCCCTTTACTTTAAAAGATATTTATATATTTATATTTGAATATTCTATTATTCTTAATATTCTATTATAGAATTCTATTTTTTTAAAAATAAAAGTCAAGTATTATTTTATAAATGAAACCTATCTACTTGACAATATGTGAGATTTATACAATATTTTAAATATTAACTAGAAAATATAGAGGGAGAGTAATACCCAAGACCAAGGCCAAGGCCAAAGTATAGATTTCCATATAACAAATTACACGGCGTTATCAGTCGAAATCCTCGACGGCGTACCGCTCAGTACGCCTTACTCGGATTTCTCCCTCTAGCCTTGTGTAATTTATTATCTGAAAATCTATAGTACCTAAGGTTATGGAAAATAAAGAATTTTCAGCAGTAGTTGAGGATAAAGATAAAGATAAAAAATGGAGCGGAGAGGTCTATACAGACAAGATATTAGAAGAGATGATCAAGGCCTTCAATATTACCTTTAGACAGTTCAGTATGTATCCACCTGATCACCCTTCACTCCATATCCCGGTCACAAAACTCTTTCACTTTATTGAGTCTTTCCTTATAGATTCGGATAATCTTACCATTGCAATAGCCCCAAAAAGGATCTACATTGGTGAAAGGGTTATTAAAGAATTAAAGTCAACCCACAAATCCTTTATTAACTTCTTAGATAAGAGGAATATTGGCAAACTCCGATTCTTAAAGGGTCTCACCTTAGATGAAATCAAGGAGTTTATATCAACTGTAGCTACTAATCCAAACGAGGTTGAAGGGGGTGGCAAGATAGAAGAGACCCTTTCATCAAAGGGTCTGAGATATGCCTTTGCCTCTTCTGTAGATTACAAAAAACTGGTCCAGAAGGAATCAAGCCTATCCTATCAAGGTGAAGAAGAACAAGGGATAGAGCGATGGGATGATCTCTTTAAAGACTTTCTCCTCTATGACGGTATACACCTAGCAGATGATGCCCAAAGGGCATTAGCAGAACAGGCCCAAAACCTTGGCCTGTTAAAGGGTCTTATTAACAAAACTATGGATATAAAAGATACTAATGGGACAAAGGACAACGAGAGGGGGGAGATAATTGCAAAGGCTATAACACGAATCGGTCAGGCAACAACTCAAGAGCCTGAAGAGATAAAGGATAAAATAACAGATAATATAACAAAGATCCTGACTGATATTAAACCCACTATCAGAGATCAGGTCTTTTTGTCAAAGATTATGTCTCTAAATGAAAACAGAGAATTTGTCGGTGGTATCGAATCAAGGTTCTCACCTGATGCAATAGGTGAAATACTTACTACCATTCTAATGGACAGATCTATCACCAATGAAGATAAAATAGAGGTCTATAATCGTATGACACATCAGGCCACAAAGAGGGAAAGGATCTTTTCTGTCTTAAAAAATAAGGTTAGTTCCTCAACAATGACCAAATGGGAAGATATTGCAACCCTTACTAAGGCCTTAAACCTTATCCTCGAATCTTCAGGGGATGAAAAATTCATGTCTGATTCTTATCAACGCTCCCTTGAACAGATACAATCAATAGCCACTCAAAGATTGCCCTCTCAAGAAGAGGAGAAGATATTTGAAGGATACAGATCGTCTATTTCACCAGAAGAGATACAAATTATCAGAGATATTATTATCGCAGAGATCCTTATTAAGAGTAAAGACCTTAGTGCTGACCGATTCCTGATAGATGAATTAGAACATGACCTGAATTCTAATATAAAAAATGGCAGGATCCATATCCTTGAAAAGGTGATGCCATTTATAGAACAATATGGTACAGGATCAAATATTGATACCCCTTACTCAAATGAGTTTAGGGAACTTACTCATCGTATCGTAAAAAGCCCGAATTTTAAGGAATTGATCTTTGCATACGCCAATAATGTAGAAAAAAAGGAGGGATCCAGGTATCTCGATATTCTCCCTTCCTTTGGGGTAAAGACAGTGTCAATATTACTCGATCTCTTTGAACATCTTGAAGACTATACCCTTTATCAACCAATCATAGATATGATTGAACGATTTTATACAAAGGCTATACCAGAGTTAGAGGGGTATATTGAAAAGAGATGGGAAAGGATCGATCCATCTTTAATCCACCTCCTTGGAAGGATAGGGGGGCCATCACGACCAGAATTTATACTAGAAAATTATCCATCCCAAAGACCTCATGTCAAGAAGGCATTATTGGGGATATCTCATAATGTATGGACAGATGATATCTTCACCCTTATCAAGGAAGGATTGAAAGAGAGGTCAGAGGATATCAATATCTCTTCTTTAAGGGTATTAGGGAAAAAATGTGATGAAAGATCGTACTCCCTCCTTCTACAGATATTACAAAATCCTTCCTTGTATGGGAAAGGGAGGGAATTTTTAAAAGAGGTTATAAAGACATGTGCAATCCCTGGCTATTCAAAGGCGATCCCATATCTTAAAAAGATATTCAATAAAAGGGGCTGGCTCTTTTATAATAAAAAGAGAGAAGAACTCAGGGTTATCTCTGCTGAGTCTCTTGCCACCATTGGAACCAAAGAGGCACAAGGTATATTAGGAACTGGATTGACGGATAAAAATCCTGAGATGAGAAGAGTTTGCAGGAGACTTTTGAACCAACAGATGAAGACAACCGATGAGGATCTTCTTCAGACCGATATATCATCAATATTCGATGACTCTCAATTATGAACAACAAAAGGGAAGATACCATATCTCCTCATCATAGAGATATTAGAGAAGAGGATATATCTAAACTTTTAAACTTTCTTAGTGCAGTCATTTCACAAAGATATCTCTATCCACCTTCCCATCCCATTTTACAAAAATCTATCAAAACCCTTCTCACCTTCTTAAATGGAAGACTTGGTAAAGGAGGTACAATCTCTCTTGCACTTATTGAGGATCAGTTTATTATAGATGGTAAAAGGCTCACCAAGTATAGTGATGGATTTGGACAACTAAGATCTGAACTTAAAAAGTTAGGTATTGAAAAGATAAACTTCAAATCAGGGATCAATACAAAGGAATTGATCTCTTTCATAGAGGCCATTGTTACTGATCCCAAAGATATGACTGGGATAGATGGTACTAATACCATTTTACACTACAAGGGTTCTGATCATATTGAGCTGAAAAGATTAAGTATCTCTTTATTGACTGATATAGAAGGGTATTCTGATGCTGCAGAGATCATCCAAAAGGGGATAGATACCTTAAAAGAGATTATACCTGAGGTCCGCAAAGACCATAAGATCAACTATAAAGGTGTTCATGAAATGGTCTATAAAGTGTGTAACTTTTTGTATGAAAAGAGGTCTCCCTTACTAGCCATTACCTCATTTAAAGGTTATGATGAATACACCTTTACACATGCCACTAATGTAAGCACCCTTGCCATGATTATAGGACAAGGGATTAATCTCCCCCAAGATATTATATCTGATTTTGGTATAGCTGGTCTATTACATGATATCGGGAAAGAGACTATCCCGCCAGAGATCATAAATAAACCCGGGAAATTGACTGAAGAGGAATTTACTCTTATCAAGAGCCATCCAGTAAATGGGGCAAAGATACTGATAGAGAATAAAGGTATCATTGACCTTGCCCCGATTGTTGCCTATGAACACCATATCAAATTCTCAGGTGGGGGGTATCCAGAGCTACCTCGTAAAAGAGATCTTAATCTATGTAGCATGATTGTGAGCATCGCGGATGTCTACGATGCATTACGGAGTACCAGATCTTACCGGAGAGAGTTCTCCTTAAAAGATACGATCCGTATTTTAAAAGAATCAGCAAAAGATTTTGAGCCAATCCTCTTAAAACGCTTCATCGGTCTCGTAGGGATATATATGGTCGGGACTATAGTTAGGCTCAAATCGGGCCATATTGGGATAGTTTATGAATTGAATCCAAATGACCCCTATTCCCCATTTGTAAGGATTATCAAAGACCCTAATGGAGAGAATATAAAGAAGAAAGAGATAATAGATCTATCTGTGAAAGAGGAAAAAGGGGATGAAAATTTTATCATTGATGTCTTGGAACAGAGAGAGGATACACTCTTATAGATCTCCAATTCTTACCAATAGATTTCCATATAATAAATTACGACCTGTACGGTTAGATTTGGCATTATAAATCAATACAATAGTAAGCCATCAGAATAAATTTAGATAAAGTCCCCTCTCCCCCTCACCTAAATCCTCTCCACAAAGGGTAGAGGAAGTAATAATTGAAAACAATAATTAATTTCAAGTAGATAGCCATATTAAAAATCTAACCGTACGTAAATATTCGGTAAAGACGTCGTAAT
>JACRGM010000040.1 GCA_016212345.1 Nitrospinota bacterium | reverse complement strand
TGTACATATGGCGCAGAATTTTGGTTCGTCTTCAAGGCGCACCAAAGGGCGCATATTATTAATATGTAACCTTTGGTGCAACGCTGAAGACGGAACAAAAGACAAGCCAGATGTGCAAGTTATTTCTGCGTAGTGCCTAAAGGTGGGTGGCATGGACAAACTTGTTTGTCCGTGCCTCTATGGAGGACAATTAATGGCACGTATTGCAGGGGTAGATATCCCTAATGATAAAAGGGTTGAGATTGCCCTAACCTATATCTATGGGATAGGAAGGAGTAGATCGAACCAGATATTAAAAAAGGTTGAAATATCGCCTGATATAAGGGTTAAGGATCTTAGTGAAAGCGAGCTTAGCAAGATTAGAACTTTGCTGGAGAGGGAGTATCGTGTTGAAGGAGATATAAGAAAAGATGTATTGATGAATATAAAGAGATTGATAGATATAGGGAGTTACCGAGGCTGGAGACATAAACGTTCTTTACCTGTGAGGGGGCAGAGGACAAATACAAATGCTAGGACGAGAAAGGGCCCGAGAAAGACTGTTGGAGCTGGTAGAAAGGAGGGATAGTGGAAAAGAAATCCAAAGGGGCAAAGACTACTGTAAAAAAGAAGGGGAAGAAGATTGCAGAGGAGGGGATTGCTCATATTCAATCTACCTTTAATAATACTATAGTAACGATTACTGATGTTTCAGGGAATGTTATTGTCTGGTCAAGTGCTGGAGGACAGGGATTTAAGGGATCGAGAAAGAGTACCCCTTTTGCTGCTCAAGTAGCTGCATCGGCGGCTGCGAAAAAGGCGATAGCTCAAGGTGTTAAGAAGATAGAGGTCTATGTCAAAGGACCAGGTGCAGGGAGGGAATCTGCAATTCGTTCATTACAGGCAGCAGGATTGGAGATAAATATGATAAAGGATGTTACACCTATTCCTCATAATGGCTGTAGGCCTCCTAAGAGAAGGAGGGTGTAAGATGGCTAGATACAGAGGTTCTGTTTGCAGATTATGTAGAAGAGAGGGAATCAAACTCTTTTTAAAAGGAGAGAGGTGTTTGAGAGATAGATGTGCCGTGGAGAAGAGGAATTATGCACCTGGACAGCATGGTTTGCGAGGTAGAAAAGGATTCTCTAAGTATGGAATTCAGTTAAGGGAGAAGCAAAAGGCGAAGAGGATCTATGGTATTCTGGAGAGACAATTTAGAGGATATTTTAAAAAGGCTGAAATGATGAAGGGAGTTACTGGTGAGAATCTCTTAAGGTTTCTGGAGTGTCGTTTAGATAATGTAGTTTATCGTCTTGGGTTTACCCAAGCTAGGGGTATGGCGCGACAGTTTGTTAGACATGGCTTTTTTACTGTTAATGGGAAAAGGGTAAATATTCCATCATATTCTGTAAAGAGAGGTGATGTTATTGATGTTACAGAAAAAGGGAAACATATTGAGGCTATTAAGGAATCCCTAAAAGGGATAGAAAGGAAAGGGATTCTATCATGGTTGGAGATTGATAAGGAAAAGATGAGAGGAGTTGTAAATTCTATTCCTACTGTGGAGGATATTTCATTACCTATTCAGGAACAATTAATTGTTGAATTTTATTCAAAATAAGAGTTAATAATAAAAGGCGTAAAATCGTAACTTTTAACTTAAATTTAAGAGGAGGATTAATGAAAACTCCAGGGGAAGGTTTTCAGAGACCCAAAAAGTTAGAATGTGATAAAAAGGTATCAACTGATACATATGGGAGATTTATTGCAGAACCTTTTGAGAGAGGTTTTGGCATTACCATAGGAAATGCTCTCAGACGTTTTCTTCTTTCATCGATTCAGGGAGCTGCTGTAACCGCTGTTAAATTTGACGGGATCTATCACGAATTTTCCACTCTTCCTGGGGTAATTGAAGATGTTACTGATATTATTTTAAATATAAAAGGGTTGAAAATTAAATTATATGATAACAATGGTTCAAAGACTATCTTTCTTCATGCAGAAGGGAAAAAAGAGGTTAAAGCGAGCGATATTGAGTTAGTTTCTGATGTAGAGATATTAAATCCTGATCACCACATTGCAACCTTTGACAAAGATGGAAAGCTCAATATTGAGATGACTGTAAAGTGGGGAAGGGGATATGTACCAGCAGAGAAGAATAAGGAGGAAAATCAACCTTTAGAGGTGATATCTATTGATTCAGTATTTTCACCTATAAATAAGGTAAATTTCTTTGTAGAGAATACAAGGGTTGGAGGTTCTACAGATTACGAGCGACTGATTTTGGAGGTATGGACTAATGGAAGTATAACACCTGATGATGCTATTGCTCATTCTGCAAAGATATTAAAGGATTCACTGCAGATCTTTATAAATTTTGATGAGGAGTCTGTTGAGATTAAACCAACCCCCGTAGAGATAGATGAAAAGAGGACTATTAGCATGGCTTACCTTCAAAAGAGTGTGGATGAATTGGAGCTCTCTGTTCGTTCAGCTAATTGCCTTAAAAATGCTGAGATACAGACCATTGGGGAGCTAGTTCAGAAGACAGAGGATGATATGTTGAAGACCAGAAATTTTGGCAAGAAGTCACTGGATGAGATAAAGGAGATATTACAGAGTATGGATTTATATTTAGGAATGAAGATTGACGATTTACAGCTTGAGAAGGTAGAGCTTGAGAATGTAGAGCTTGAGAAGGTTGGAGAAAATAAGGATAAAAGCGATGCGTCACTTAAAGAAGGGTAGAAAATTAGGGCGTGATTCAAGTCATAGAAAGGCGTTATTTAAGAATTTGGTAACACCTCTTCTAAAATATGAGAAGATAGAGACTACATTGGCTAAGGCAAAGGAGTTGAGGGGGGTGACTGATAGATTAGTCACATTAGGTAAGAAAGGGAGTCTTAATGCCAAGCGGGAGGTACTGAGATTAATAAAAGACAAAGAGGCATTTAAAAGACTCTTTGATGTATTATCAACACGGTATGCTGAGAGGAATGGAGGATATACCAGAGTCATACGGCTAGGGGCTCGTTTGGGGGATGGGGCTCTGATGGCAGTAATAGAATTAGTGGATAGAGATGTTACTTTGGATATGAAAAGGAGGAAGAAAAAAGTAGAGGATAAAGAAGAACAATAAGAAGGAAAAGGGGTCAGAGTTATTATAAATCATATCTTCCTGTGTCAATAACTGACACTGCAATCAATCTCTTTAAATCTACAATATTGACCCTTTGCCTGATACAATGAATCAGACGATTGAGATTACCTAATTTTGTATCTAACTGCCCCTGTGAGGCAACCCCTATTATTACTTCCCTGGCTATATGTGAAACCTTTGAAGAGGTTTTATAAGAAATAAGTTTAGCGATTGCTATCTGTATCTCTGATTTCGCCTCACCATTTTTAGAGATATATTCATTTACCCTAGATAGTGTCGAATCTGCTGAATATATTGCTATTACCATATCAGCAATAGTCCCTATTATCTGCTGTTCATTCTTTATATCCTTGCCACAATGTATAAGGGCATGATTAATTGCATAAGCGACAACTCTTTTGGATGATTCAATATTAGCCATCTCTTCTTTGAGGGGGGTATCTACTTCTAATGAATCAAACCTCCCATCTCTTAACATCCTATCTATATCTTCCATATATTCACGGAAATGAATCTGGGCACCAAATATATTTCTTACAAGGAAATCAAATATAGTAATCCTGTTTATATCGTTCGTCCCTTCAAATATCATATCAATAACATTATCACGGGATATCCTCTCAACCTTATATTCCTCTATAAAACCATATCCTCCATGCATCTTTATAGCATCTAGAGAGATTGTATGTAGGGTCTCTGAACCATAGATCTTAACGATTGATGCCTCAAGGGCATAACTCCTCACTGCTGAAATAACATCCTCTTGATATTTATCATTATCATCATATGGTATCTTTGAGATTGCATCTTCTATATCCCCTGCTGCCCTGTAGGCAATGGAGTCTAAGGCATATACCTCTGCTACCATATCAGCGAGTCTAGCCTTTTGCATATCAAAAGAGATAATAGGTTGACCAAACTGTTTACGCTCCTTTCCATATTTAATTACCAAATCTATACAGTATTTACTATTCCCCAAGGCACCAACCCCTAATTTTAATCTCCCCAGATTGAGTATATTTAGGGCAATATTAGAGGCATCACCAATATTACCTAAAAGGTTCTCCTTCTCAACCTTTACATCTTCAAATATCAGATTAGTAGTAGATGACCCTCTAAGCCCCATCTTCTTCTCCTCTCTACCCCTTGAGACCCCTTCTGAATGTAGATCTACTATAAATCCTGAATATCTTCCATCTACTTGAGCAAATACAATAGCAATATCTGCCCAGCTCCCATTTGTTATAAATTGTTTTTCACCATTCAAGATATAATAAGTCCCTTCTTTATTTAAAACCGCTGTTGCCTTTCCACTTAAGGCATCAGAGCCACTACCTGGTTCAGTAAGGGCATAGCAACTTACCAATTCGCCCGTTGCGAGTTTGGGTAGATATCTCCTCTTCTGCTCTTGGTTCCCAAATAATACAATAGGCATAGTACCTATACCGGTATGTGCCCCAATAGTGATACCGAAACTGGCAGTGCCTGCTGATTTTTCTGCAATCAACATTGAGGTAATTATATCCTGGCCCAGACCACCATATTCCTCAGGGATATCAACACTGAGCAATCCAAGTTCCCCTCCCTTTCTAAGCAATATTATAGATAGAGGTTGTTTTACCCCATCCTCCTCAACCTCTTCCTTGGCCTCAATCTCTTCGATCATAGGGATTATCTCATTCTGAAAGAATCTCTCTGCTGTATCAGCAAATTCCTTCTGCATATCTGTGAATTTCTCACGGGAATAGATCCCATCTGCAGGGGTCTTTGCCACTAGAAAACCACCTCCCGGTCTTACTTTATTATTATCCACATTAATCCTTCTTTTTTTTGAAATTCTGATATACTAAAGATTAGATTTAATGTAATATAGATATGAAATTAATGCAAGAATTTTTAATTGAAATAAAGGGTTCAACATGTACAAGATCTTCGGCAAATTTTTGGATTTAGCCCTCCATACCTTTTTGGCATGGTTTCTAAAGCTCTCTATTATTGGCCTTATCCCTTATTTAATTATTAAGGGAGATTATGTCTTTGCCTTTGCTGCACTAATTGCCTCTATAATTACCATTATCCCTTCGATTCTCGAAAGGACATATAAGGTTCATCTTCCATGGGAGATGGATCTTATAATCAGTCTGATGATCTATCTACATACCTTTTGTGGTGAGACACTCTATTTCTACGAAAAGATCCCTATATGGGATGATATAATACATTTCATGGGGACAGGGGTTGTTGCTATCCTTGCCTTTATGGTAGTTTATACATTTCATTTTACTAAAAAGTTAAGGCTTACCTTACCATTTATATTCTTATTTACCTTTGTCTTTGCCCTGGCTATAGGGACTATCTGGGAGATACTGGAATTTGGGATAGATCAGATCTTTGCTAAGAATACCCAACACAGTCTTGAAAATACAATGTGGGATATTATTTCCGATTTTATGGGAGGATTATTAGCCTCGTTAATAGGTGTGTTATATATTAAAAGGTCAAGGCATGAGGAGAGATCGAGATTTACTCAACCATTAAGGATGATTATTAAGAGGAGAGATGAAAGGTAATTCAGACAAAGAGGATAATAAAGATAATATAAAAGAGAAAAGGGTCTTTTTTGTTGGCGCTGGCCCTGGAGATATAGAACTTATTACCTTAAAGGGTAGAAGACTCCTTGATAATGCCGATGTTGTTATATATGCAGGATCCCTTATTAATTCAAGACTTCTATATGGGATCAAGGCTAAGATCTTTGATTCATCGTCTATGAGTCTTGATGATATTATTACCTTGATAAAGAGATATATTGATGAACATAAATTTGTTGTACGTCTTCATACAGGGGATATATCGTTTTATAGTGCAATTCAAGAACAGATTGAGCGACTTAAAAGGTTAGGTATTAACTATGAGATCATCCCAGGGGTAAGCTCTGCTGCTGCGGCGGCTGCTGTTCTAGGGCAGGAATTGACCATACCTGAGATTAGCCAAACAGTGATATTTACTAGAGTGGAGGGAAGGACACCTGTCCCAGAGAATGAAAGATTATCCGAACTGGCTAAGTCTAGGGCAACTATGGCAATCTTTTTGAGTGTTGGGATGATTGATAAAACAGTAGCTCAACTTATGGAAGGATATCCGGATAATACCTCAGTAGTAGTTATAGAGAAGGCCTCATGGCCTGAGCAAAGGGTAGTAAGAGGGACACTAAAGGATATCCCCGCAAAGGTAAAGGATGCCCAGATAAAGAAGACCGCTATAATCTTGGTAGGTGATTCACTAAAGGCCTCAGAGGTATCACTCGGTAAGGAATCAATCCTTTATAATAAGGGGGTGGCAGGCTTTTAAATAGAATAAAATTTTTTTATTTCTCGTTCATTCTTGAAGATGAGATGAAGATGTAAGGTTATCTTGGGACAGCCTATAAAGTGAGGTTTATGCAAAATGTCTTCTGATAAGGAAAAGGCCTCTACTGAAGACAAAAAGGGGAAAAATAACAAGAAAGATAATAAGAAAAGGATATTTATCCTTCTTATTGGAAGTATAGTCTTCTTTATCTTTCTGGTACTTATTACCATCTTCAGTGAAGATGGTATAATATACATATATAACTTGAATAAGAATCTTGTGATTATTAAGGAGGATATAGATAGACTAATAGATGAGAATCAGAGATTAAAGAGAGAGATAGAGGCCCTTAAAACAGATCTTTCTTATATAGAGAAGATTGCAAGAGAGGATCTTGGTCTGGTTAAACATGGGGAGACCGTTTTTGAATTTGTTCAAAAAGAATGATGTGCTGTTGCGAAAAGTGGTATTTCAACTCCCTCAAAACAATTTTCTCTTGACAAAATAATTAGTTACAAGTATAATATATTGATATTATGGGAGGAGGAGAGAAGAAGATATGAAACATTCCTTATCTCAATTTTCATCCCCTTTTGTGTCAACTGTGGTTCGTATGATGGTTTCCTTTCTATTAATCTCCATTTTG
>JACRGM010000232.1 GCA_016212345.1 Nitrospinota bacterium | reverse complement strand
TGTGATGAAGAAGGGAATAAAGGGATTCATACTCTACCCTGATGAGGATTTTGCCTCACTTAAGGAGGTCTATATTGATTCTAAAGCCCCACTATAGATTTTCAGATAACAAATTACACGGCGTTATCAGTCGAAATCCTCGACGGCGTACCGCTCAGTACGCCTTACTCGGATTTCTCCCTCTAGCCTTGTGTAATTTATTATCTGAAAATCTATAGTTGGGAATTGTAACTGTTAAATTGATACTTGTTTGAAACATCTAATGTCAGGGAGGTGCTATATGTTAAATGATATTTTACATACATCTTTTTTAAACAATCGTATTTCCGCCTACATATTTTTTATACTGAGCTTTATCATAGGTATATTAGCCATCAAAATAGTTAAATATGTCATTTTAAATCGTCTTAAAAAATGGGTAGATAAAACCGCCACTACATTAGATGATTTTTTAATCCATATATTTGAAAAATCATTAATCCCTCTATTGTATTTTGGTGTTTTTTACCTGTCAATACAAAATCTGAATGTAAATCCCGCATTAATTAAAGTTATAACTGTATTGAGTATAGGTTTATTAACTTTCTTTGGTATTCGTTTTACAGTATCAATAATTGGTTATATAATTGAGTCATATATATCAAAGAACGAGATAGATACATCAAAGGGACAAGGCATAAAAGTGATACTTCCTGTACTAAAAGTAGTTATATGGGGTATAGGTATTACTATATTTGACAAAAACATAAACCAAGAAGACAATATGATCAAAACTAGAACAGTCTTATCTTGGTTTCGCCATTCATCTGCCCCTCGCTTAAAATGCCTTCTTGACGGTTAGAATCGTCCAGGCACTAGGCCAATACCCGTCGGAAAAAGATATTGGTGCCGGTTTTGTTCTCTTATTTTTCTATTGACTATACAGAAAGTTTATTATAAATTTATAATTTAACAAAGTACCAGCATGAGGAAAGGAAATACTAGAAGATGATCTTCTCTATTTGGAGATTTAACCCTGAGAAGGATACAAGCCCTTATTTTCAGGACTATAAGCTTAAGAAGATACCCCAAGGTACTACCCTCCTTGATTGCATGAATCTTATTAAATGGACCCAGGATGGGACACTTACCTATCGTATGTCGTGCAGGAGTGCAATATGTGGCTCATGTGCTATTAAGGTAAATGGTCATGCCATCCTTGCCTGCAAGACACAGGTATCTAATGTAATAAAGGATGGGAAGGTGAAGATTGAGCCTTTGGGGAACATGGAGATTATAAAGGATCTGGTGGTTGATCTGGGGCCATTCTGGGAAAGGATAGAGAAGATAAGGCCATGGCTTATGCCTGATGAGTCTGAGAGGTATGAGAAGGAGAGGTATCAGAGTATAGATGATTTCCGTAAGATAGATGAAAGCTCTACATGCATTATGTGTGGATGTTGTTATTCTGACTGCTCAAGCCTGGATGTGGACAAGGTTTTTTTGGGGCCTACAGCCCTTGCAAAGGGACAAAGGTTTATTGATGATTCAAGGGATAAGGAGAGACTAAACAGGATAAGGGAATTAAGCGATAAAGGAGGTATATGGGATTGTACACACTGTGGAGAGTGCTCTGAAAGATGTCCCACAGAGGCGAGGCCTTTAGAGAGGATAACCTCTATGAGAAGAACAGCCCTTGCGTTAGGTATTATCAATAATATTGGTGCAAGACATGTAAAGGGATTTGTCGATTCAATTGCCCATAGTGGGAGATTGAATGAGAATATACTTCCGATAAGATCAATGGGTATCTTTAATATCCCAGGACTTATGAGTCTGATCCCGATCGGGATCAGGATGATTATGAGGCGTAAGAACCCATCTATTATCCACAGATCTATTGATGAGGTGGAGGATATTAGAAGGATAGTAGAAGAATTATGTAAGAGGTTGAGAAAGGGATAATCTATGAGATACGCCTTGTTCACAGGGTGTGTTGCAAAAGGGGCTGCAAGGGAGCTTTATAGCTCTACGATCAAGATGGCTGAATTGTTAGACATCAGGCTAGATGAGATGACCTCTGCGGCCTGCTGTGGTGCAGGGGTGATATCAGATGAGAATGAGATACTTAGCGATACTATTAATGCCAGGACATTTGCCATTGCCGAGGATAAGGGTCTCAATATCATGAATATCTGTGGTACATGTCAGGGGGTTATGAAAAAGGCAGAATATACCTTAAAGAAGAATAATCACCTCATGGATGAGGTAAACAAGGTATTAAAGAGCAGGGGCTATAGATATAGGGGGAGGGTAAAGATAAGACATCTTCTTAATATACTGATAGAGGATTATGGCCTTGATAAGATAAAAGAGAAGGTTACAAGACCATTGAATGGGTTAAAGATAGCCCCTTTTTATGGATGTTATATAATAAGACCCTCTGATCTCTCAGATCTAAATGACCCTGATGATCCAACTGCTATAGAGGATGTTATAACCACCCTTGGTGGTGAGCCGATTGATTATGAGGGAAGACTGAAATGCTGTGGTTTCCCATATCTGATGATGAACAAACAGGGATCGCTTACTATGGCAGGTAAACACCTCGCATCGGCAAAGGAGAAGGGTGCTGACTGTGTGGTTACCCCATGTCCCCTCTGTCACCTAAATATGGATCCTTACCAGCCTGATATAG
>JACRGM010000231.1 GCA_016212345.1 Nitrospinota bacterium | reverse complement strand
TATTTTAATTCATCTTCTATATTTACATCCTCTATCTTCTCTTTTGGTTTTATCATTATCCTTTCCCCTTTTCTAAAGTTTTAAGATAAACTTATTAACTCTTAAACTCATTCAGGGAGCAAGCACTATTCGGGATTATTATGGGACTGATATAGATTTCCATATAACAAATTACACGGCGTTATCAGTCGAAATCCTCGACGGCGTACCGCTCAGTACGCCTTACTCGGATTTCTCCCTCTAGCCTTGTGTAATTTATTATCTGAAAATCTATAACGGTGTCTAATTTATTATCTGAAGATATATAAGTATAAGTAGGTGATAAAAATAGCTTTCTTTATTTTTCGTATAAGAATTTCCATTTTGGTCTTGTTATTAGTTATTAGTTTATATATCTAGATTCCTCGCCTCTAGGGCGTGAGCCTGAATAAAACAGCGTCTCGGTTCAACCTGATCTCCCATTAATGTAGTAAATATCTCGTCTGCTTCAATCGCATCCTCTATCTTAACATGAGTCAATACCCTTCTTTCAGGATCCATGGTTGTCTCCCATAATTGATCAGGATTCATCTCACCTAGTCCTTTATATCTCTGAATACTCAACCCTTCTCTACTTGTAGAGAATATATATTTGATTATATCTTCTTTACTATCTATCTTGATCTTATTACTATTATTATTTGTATCATAGATAAAATATGGTGGGCGATCAATCTCACTTATCTCTTGATTGATGGAATAGAGCCTCTGAAACTCTGATGAAGAGATAATATCCCAACATAGCCTACCAACGGATCCATTATCATTCATTTCCCATGATAGGGCATAACCTCCATGCTCTTCATCTGATACTAATTTCACCTTGATCTTATCTTCATGAAGTTCATTTGTCTCATTTATGATGTTTAACAATTCCTCCTTTTCTAAAAAGAGCTCTCTTTTGTTTACCTTCTTCTTCAGGAGGATAGTGATAAGTTCCTTGGGTTGCCCCTTCTTCTCCACCCTTTCAAATAGATGCCTATGTTCTATAAATCTTTTAAGTAAAGAAATAAAGGCCTTCCCCTCATATCTTATACCTGTTTCACCTATCTCTACAATCTTCTTCTCTACCCCTATCTCCATCAAGAAATCATTCATCTCCTTTTCATCCTTTATATATTTCTCGATCTTACCCTTCTTTATCTTGTAGAGAGGAGGTTGAGCTATATATAGATACCCCTTTTCAATTACCTCTTGCATCTGTCTATAAAAGAATGTCAAAAGTAATGTCCTTATATGGGCACCATCAACATCAGCATCAGTCATTATAATAATCCTCTTATATCTTATCTTATCTATATTGAAGTCTTCCTCACCTATCCCTGCCCCAAGTGCGGTTATCAATACCCTGATCTCTTCACTATTAAGCATTTTATCATAACGGGCCTTCTCTACATTGAGTATCTTACCCCTTAATGGTAATATTGCCTGATACTTTCTATTCCTTCCCTGTTTTGCAGACCCCCCTGCTGAATCACCCTCCACCACAAAAAGTTCAGATAAGGATGGGTCCCTTTCAGAACAGTCTGCCAGCTTTCCAGGCAGGGAATCAAACTCAAGTATCCCTTTTCTCCTTACAAGCTCCCTTGCCTTTCTTGCTGCATTCCTAGCCAGTGCCGAGCTGATTACCTTTTGAGCTATCACTCTAGCAATTGATGGATTCTCTTCAAAAAACTCTGATAGCTTTTCGTTCACAGCCTGTTCTACAATCCCTTTAACTTCACTATTCCCTATCTTTGCCTTTGTCTGTCCCTCAAACTGTGGATTTGGATGTTTTATACTTAATACAGCGGTCAATCCCTCTCTTGCATCATCTCCTGTGATACTTATACCTTTATCTTTTAGAAGTTCTTTTGATACAATATAATTATTTATTGTTCTTGTAAGTGCAGATCTAAATCCACTTACATGTGTCCCTCCTTCATAGGTGTTTATATTATTTACAAAGGAGAACATATCCTCTTTATATCCGTCGTTATACTGTATTGCTAATTCCAATAAGATATTACCTATCTCCTTATTAATATAAATAGGCTTTTTATGAAGGGGCGTCTTTTTCTCATTAAGGTGATCTACAAATGAAATTATACCACCTGAATAGTAAAACTCATGACTCTTGTCATCCCTCTCGTCATTAATGTTTATCTTTAATCCCTTATTTAAAAAGGCTAATTCCCTCAATCTTTTAGACAATACATCAAAGCTATATACTATATCACCATCACTAAATATCTCCTTATCAGGAAGAAAGGTGATCTTTGTTCCCCTCCCTTTTGTACTCCCTATCCTTTTTAAAGGACTATCAGGTTCACCTCTTGTATAACTCTGACTATAGACACTTCCATCTCTCTTTATCTCCAGTTCGAGTTTCTCTGACAGTGCATTAACTACTGATACACCAACACCATGAAGTCCTCCTGATATCTTATAACTTATGTTATCAAACTTTCCACCTGCATGAAGGGTAGTCATAACTACCTCTGCTGCAGATTTGTTTTTTTCTTTATGAATATCAACTGGTATACCACGTCCATTATCAATAACAGTGATACTGTTATTGATATGTATTATTACAGATATTTTGTCACAATATCCTGCTACTGTCTCATCTACACTATTATCAATAACCTCGTAGACAAGGTGATGTAAACCATAACTACTTGTATCCCCTATATACATAGAAGGTCTCTTTCTTACAGCATCAAGACCTTCTAATACCTTTATATTATCTGCATCATATTTTTCCATATCTTTTTCCCCATATCTTATAATTTATATATATTAATAATTTAATATAAGTTATAGTATATAAAGACTGTTTATTTGTTGATAAAGTATCTTATCTAAATAAAAAATAAGAGAAATTAAGAGAAATTTTGTGTTTAAAAATATGTTTATTAATTATAAATTTTTCACAAGTATATATCCTTATATATATTTTAACATATAGTCTACATGATATTAACATATTTATCCCCCGTGTTATAGAGTTCCTAATATCTTTACTTAATATCTTCGGTGATTTTTTTGATGGCAGATGATATCTCTCTATTTTCTGTGATTAATGAGTTTATTTTCTTAAGCGAATGTAGTACAGTGGTATGATCCTTTCCACCAAAACTATCACCTATTATAGAGAGGGATGATTTTGTCATATTTCTAGATAGATACATGCCTATCTGTCTTGGAACAGCAAATTTTCTATCCCGTTTTATTGATTTTAGATCTGATACCTTTATATTAAAGAAGTTAGCAACAG
The DNA here is from genome assembly GCA_016212345.1 of Nitrospinota bacterium. Lineage (GTDB taxonomy): Bacteria > Nitrospinota > Nitrospinia > SZUA-224 > SZUA-224 > SZUA-224. Next base: position 6,640 of record JACRGM010000231.1, on the reverse strand, counting down.
CCTTTTGTATATTATCTATAGTAATTGCTCTTTCTTTATCATGGAATATATCTTTAAGTATTTCATCTACTAAATCAGTGTCTATTTCTCTCCCGGTGATAGATGAATAGGCACTTATTCTTAATAGTGAACCTTCAAGCTCTCTTATATTAGACTTAATCTTATTTCCTATAAAAAGGGCAACCTCTGGCAATAGATTAATATTGTTCTCCTCAGCCTTTTGTTTAAGGATAGCAACCCTGGTCTCAAGTTCTGGTATCAGTATATCTGCTATTAGACCACACTCAAACCTTGATCTGAGTCTCTCTTCAAGGCCAGGTATATCTTTTGGAAACTTATCGCTTGATATAATTATCTGTCTATGTGATTGGTATAGTGTATTAAATGTATGGAAGAATTCCTCCTGTGATCTATCCTTACCTGCTATAAATTGGATATCATCAATGAGGAGTACCTCCATATTTCTATATTTATTTCTAAAGATATCCATCTTCCCATGTTGAATTGAGCTAATTAGATCAACAACAAAGTTTTCTGATGGTAGATAACACAATTTTACCCCTGGTTTCTTATTATATATAAAATGGCCTATTGCATGCATAAGGTGTGTTTTACCCAAACCTACACCACCATAGATAAAGAGTGGATTATATGCCTCTGCGGGTCGTTCAGCCACCGCTAAAGAGGCAGCATGTGCAAATTGATTAGATGAGCCAACTACGAAATTCTTGAATGTATACTTGGAATTTAATCCACAAAAAGAGAGATCATCCCTTTCTTTTAATGATATTGAGGTCTTTTTATCCTCCTTTTTAATTGGTTGAATATTGAAATGAATATCTAATTTCTTATTATATATCTTGTTAATTGTATCCTTTATAAGTTGAGAGTAATGTTCATTTAACCAATCTCTATGGAAGGTATTAGGTACTGTAATGGTAATAACATCATCATTAATAGAAAAAAGAGAGATAGAATGAAACCATTTCTCATATATCTGAGTATCTACTATCTTCTTTATCTCTTGGAGACATATATCCCACACCCTATTTTTTTCCATAGTAATCCTCACATCTTGGGTACCTAATTATCATCTTTGAGAAAGACTCAAAATATAAAATATATTCCTTCTAACTAAAAAATGGTCTGAATTAAAGATAAAACACATGAAATTTTAGGTAGTTAGGAGGATTTTGTAAAGAAAAATTACACACAGATTTATTAACACCTGTTGATAACTTTATAATACAAACAAAAACAATAAATTACCCCATATTCTTGGTCTAAAAATAACATCTAAAAACCCCTTTTTTTGTTTTTTAATTTACTACCTAAACTATGTAATCTCATCTTTTTCCTGAAAATACCCCTTTATTCTATAAAATCTATCAGCAAAAATCAAGGTCTTTTTCCTTCTATAACCATAGTTATCTCCCCCTTCCATTCCCTCTCTCTTACATCCTTTACAAGAGACTCACAATCTCCCCTCATTATCTCTTCATACATCTTGGTCATCTCTCTTGCAATGACAATCCTTCTCTTCCCCATGATTAAGCTCATCTCACTTAGGGTATGGGCTATTCTATGAGGTGATTCGTATAGGACAATAGTCCTCTCCTCTTCAGCTATCTCTTCTAATTTTCTTTTCTTCAACCCCTTTTTTCTCGGGAGGAACCCCTCAAATACAAACCTATCTGTTGGTAGACCAGAGATAGTAAGGGCAGATATAATAGCAGTGGCACCAGGAATAGGGACTATATCTATCCCTTCCTTTAATGACAATTGTATTAAGTGATAAGCAGGATCAGATATTCCTGGTGTGCCTGCATCTGATACTAGGGCTATATTACCTCCTTCCTTCAACTTCTCTATTAATTCCTTACCCTTCCTCTTCTTGTTATAATCATGATAACTGGTCGTGGGTGTTGAGATATTATAGTGAGTAAGGAGTTTCCTGGTCCTTCTGTTATCCTCTGCTGCTATAATATCCACCTCTTTTAATACCCTGATGGCCCTAAGGGTAATGTCCTCCATGTTTCCTATGGGGGTACTCACAATATAGAGGGTTCCTTTTTCTCTATTCTTGTGCATAATATCGTTTATATGCTCAAAATTCAAGACATCAATTCATCCTGAAATACTGCGTTCTCGGCGATTTTACTTGGACCACATAAAATTTTTATAAATTTTGAGCAGACATATACCATTCCACTGTCCTCTTTAACCCCTCATGGAAGTGGACATCAGGATTATACCCAAGAAGTCTTTTTCCCTTTGAGATATCTGCAAGGGAATGTCTTATATCCCCTTTCCTAGGGGATAAGTAGTTCGGTTTAACCTCTTTATTCATTATCTTTTTCAACTGATCCAACAGATGATTCAGCGTAAAACTCTCACTACAGGCAATATTAAACACCTCGCCACCTACATCCTTGGCAAAACAGGCATCTATATTGGCACGAACAGCATTATCTACATAGGTAAAATCCCTTGATTGCTCTCCATCCCCAAAGATAGGTGGGGGGGTATTTTTGATCAAGGCATTGATAAAGATAGGTATCACGGCTGCATACTGGGAATTAGGGTCCTGTCTTGGGCCAAAGATATTAAAATATCTCAATGATACAGTCTCTACACCATATAGATTTAAAAAGACCTTACAGTAATATTCCCCTACAAGCTTTGTAATAGCATAGGGTGAAAGTGGATTTTTTTCCATATCCTCATTCTTAGGAAGGGTCGGTGTATCTCCATAGACAGATGAGGAGGATGCATATACAACCCTCTTTACCCCTTCATCCCTTGCTGCAATCAAGATATTTAATGTACCGTTTATATTTACATTATTAGTAGATATAGGATCAATAATAGATCTCATAACAGATGGAGATGCAGCCTGGTGGAGGATATAATCTATCTCCTTTACAGATATTTTCACTGTAGTAATATCTCGGATATCCCCTTCTATTAAATCGATTTTATCTATAAGATCAGCTATATTCTCCCTTCTTCCAGTAGCAAAATTGTCCAATATACGGACATTATATCCCTCCGCTACCAATCTTCTTGTGATATTTGAACCAATAAAACCTGCCCCACCAGTAATCAGAAAATGTATTGGGTTATTTTTGTACAATCTCTTTATCCTTCTTTATCATCTCACAGTTCCCTTCAAAGATGGCACCATCTTCTATCAAGAGGGCTGGTGTCTTTATATTTCCAAGTATCTCTCCCCCGCAGCAGATCTCAATCCTCTTGGTTGCATTTATATTTCCATATATCTTTCCTTTTATGATAATAGTTCCTACAGAGATATCTCCATCAAGGAGAGCCTTTTCACCGACTATTAAGGTATCTTTTGTAATTACCTCCCCCCCAAATTTACCATCTATCCTTACAGTCTTTTCAAAGGTTAGTACCCCTTTAAATTCTGTATCCTTTCCTAAAAATGCCTTTATCTCTCTCTCCTGATTACTATTATCTTCTGATTTCAACATCCTATTCTCCCCCTTTATTCTCGATTAATCCAATTATCCTTTCAAGGTCTTCGTCTGAATAAAAGTATACCTCTATCCTTCCTCCCCTCCTTCCTCTTATTATCTTTACCTTTGTGCCTAGATCTCTCTGAAGTTCTTCCTCTCCCTTGAGTAGAAAGATATCCCTTTGTTTTTCTTGTTTAATCTGTCCATTATTTTTCTTGTTTCTGATATAGGCCTCGACCTCCCTGACAGACATCCCCTTTTTCAGGATAATGTCTCGCAACTTTTTCTGTTCTTCAGGAGAGTCTATTCCAACGATTGCCCTGGCATGTCCCATAGATAGAAGATCATTATTTATATCCTCTCTGATAATTGTGGGTAGTTTGAGTATGCGGAGATAATTTGATATAGAAGATCTCTCCTTACCCACCCTTTTAGATATCTCTTCCTGTGTGAGATGGAATTCCTCTATAAGCTGCTTATATACCAATGCCTCTTCTATTGGATTAAGATCCTCCCTATGTATATTTTCTGTTAATGCCAATTCGATTGCCTCTGAATCAGAGACATCACGTATCAGGGCTGGTATCCTATCTATACCTATCTTCTGTATAGCCCGCCATCTCCTCTCGCCAGCAATAAGTTCATAATAACCATTCCCTTTTCGCTGTACGATTATAGGTTGGATAACACCCTTCTCCTTAATAGAACAGGCCAATTCCTCGATCTTCTTTTCATCAAAGACCTTCCTTGGCTGATATCTATTAGGATATACCCTTTCAACAGGGATATAGGTGATATTATTTTCACTTATCTCCTCTGAATCAGGAATAAGTGCTCCCAACCCCCGACCTAAGACCTTTCTCTGCATTTGCTATCACTTCCCTTGCAAGATCAAGATAGGCAGTAGCCCCTTTTGATTTTATATCATAGAAGATTATCGGCTTGCCATGCCCCGGGGCCTCGCTTAAACGAACACTTCGAGGTATTATTGTCTTAAAGAGATAGTTGCTGAAGTACCTCTTTACCTCCTCAAATATCTGATTTGATATCAGTGTCCTCCCATCGTGCATAGTTAAGAGTATCCCCTCTGTTGTTAAAGATGGATTAAGGGACTTTTTTACCAATTTGATGGTACGGAGGAGATGGCTAAGTCCCTCTAATGCATAGTATTCGCACTGTAAAGGTATCAAGACAGAGTCGGCTGCTGTAAGGGAATTGATAGTAAGGAGACCAAGAGAAGGGGGTGTATCAATAATGATAAATTCATATTCATCCCTTATCTGTTCCAGTGCCCGCCTTAACCTTGCCTCACGGCCTTCCATCCCTACCAGCTCTATCTCAGCACCTATGAGATCCATGGTTGATGGTATAAGAAAGAGAGACCCTATCTCTGTCTTATAGATGCCATCTTTAATATCTGTCTCTCCTATAAGGATATTATATATACTGACTCCAATCACTTTTCTGTCAATACCTATTCCACTCGATGTATTTCCTTGGGGGTCAAGATCTATCAGTAGTACCATCTTCTCTGCTATTGCTAAGCAGGCAGAGAGATTTACCGCTGTTGTTGTCTTCCCAACACCCCCCTTTTGATTAACAACACTTATAACCTTTCCCATATCTCTTTTTCTCTGAACAGATCATATCTTGAAGTCTTGCAAAAATCAAGATTTTTTTTGGTTTGGGTGTTTTAAACAACTGCCAATGGATGTTCAAATAACCTATCTTCCATCATTTTTTTAATCCCAAATCCCGCTTTAGTGGGATTTGGGATTAATGATCTTATTGACAAGGTATAGCGGAGGATTTATAATAACCTTGGTCTTAAATGGATTCAAAGTTCAAAGATTCAGACAGCGTCTGAATCACAGAGGAGGATTCTGATGCGAAGTGATCTTATTAAAGAAGGGCTTGAGCGGGCACCCCACAGGGCATTACTCCATGCAACAGGTGTAACAAAGGATGCCCTTTCTAAGCCATTTGTTGCAATAATATCGAGTTTTACAGATATTGTACCAGGTCATATCGGGTTTAGGGATCTGGAGAGGTATATTGAGAAGGGGATACATACTGGCGGGGGATACGCCTTCCTCTCCTCTGTACCGGGTATCTGCGATGGGATTGTTATGGGACATAAGGGGATGCACTATTCACTTCCTTCAAGGGAGCTTATCGCTGATATGATTGAGTCGGTAATTGAGGCACATCGCTTCGATGGAATGGTGATGTTAACAAACTGTGATAAGATTACGCCTGGGATGCTTATGGCTGCTGCAAGAATAGATATCCCATCCATTGTGGTTACAGCCGGTCCCATGCTTTCTGGGAGATACAAGATGAAGAGGCTCTCCCTTGTTAGGGATACATTTGAGGCTGTTGGTAGATACAAGAAAGGGGAGTTATCAACAAAGGATATGGAGGGATTAGAGATATCAGCATGTCCAGGCCCGGGCTCTTGTCAGGGGCTTTACACAGCCAATACAATGGCGTGTATTACAGAGGGGATGGGTATGTCCATGCCGGGGTGTGGCACAGCACTCGCTGTCTCTGCAAAGAAGAGGAGGATCGCCTTTGAGAGTGGTGTTAGGGTGGTAGAGCTAATCAGAGAGGGTATTACTCCCCGACAGATAATGACAAAGGAGGCCTTTGAGAATGCTATAAGGCTGGACATGGCAATGGGAGGATCAACTAATACTGTTCTTCACCTCCCTGCAATAGCATACGATGCTGGTATATCACTTAATCTGGAGCTCTTTGATATAATTAGCAAGGATTCACCTCAGATCATCAGTATCGAACCCGGAGGTGAATACCTTATGGAGGATCTTGAATATGCAGGTGGAATACCTGGTGTGATAAAGAATCTTGGGGATAAGATCAATGATATAATAACTATTAGTGGGAAGAGCATGAGAGAGATATCTGATCAGGCAGAGGTGGTAGACAATGATATAATAAGGTCCATGAGTAATCCATATAACAAAGAGGGTGGAATAGCTATCTTAAGAGGGAGTCTTGCCCCAGATGGGGCTGTAGTTAAGCAATCTGCTGTAAGTAAGGATATGATGAAGATAACTGGAAGGGCAAGGGTCTTTAATTCAGAAGAGGAAGGAATGAAGGCGATTATGGGAGGGGAGATCATCAAAGGGGATATC
>JACRGM010000230.1 GCA_016212345.1 Nitrospinota bacterium | reverse complement strand
TTCAGTTGTTTCTCTCAATAGTTTAAAAGCTATAATTTCGCCTCTTAAACTCATCTTTGAATTTTGATTTGTCATTTTGCATTTTTATTTTTGATTTTTACATTCCCTTCGGCAAGCTCAGGACAGGACTTCTAAGATACTCAACTTTTGTGCGAAAGAACCTATATTTTTTACAACCTCCTTTTAAATATCCCTATTGCCCCTAAAAGCATAAGTATGGTAAATAATATCAGAAAGATAAAATCATTCTTTATTGCTGAGAAATCACCTCCCTTGAATATCAGTGACCTTAATGCATGTACTGCATATGTCTCTGGGTTGATCTTAGAAAAGGTACTAAGCCATCCAGGGAAACTCGATATAGGATAGATCGCCCCGCTCGGGAAGAATAAGATCACATTCAGGAAACCAGCAACTATCCCTACAATTCTAGGATGATTAGCCCTGCCAAGGACAATAAACATCATACTAAGAAGCCCTAATGAGGTCAGTATGATAAGGAGAATAATAAGAAAGATACCCTTAATCCCACCATTTAACTGACAACCTGTAATAAATAAACTAAGACCAAAGACAACGAGGGCTGTAATACTTGTAAGAAGGACACCACTTATAATTATCCCAGTTACCATATCCCTTCTAGTGAGAGGGGTTACAAGATAACTTTCATGGACACCAAGGAATTTATCCATTACTATATTAAATGCCCCTGAGGTCAGAGTCCCCATGAATATGGCCATAATAACAATACCAGGTATCAAGGATTCATCATAATCGATCTTGCGATACAATTCATTTGCCCTGAGATAGATATTATTCATATCCTCTCTAACAGGGATATAATTTATTAAAAGCCCTTGCATAGATGTGTGAACTGTAGTTATCACAGTATCAGATGATATAGAATCAGAATTGTCTGTAAAGAGACCCACCTCAGGCCCATTTTTAAGTACCACATCTTTACTAAAATTTGGAGGTATAATCAATGCAGCCGAAAAGATACCCATCTTCACCTGTTGAATTGCCTTAACAGGATCACTCATATATGCTATTTTAAATATCTTAGGTCCGGCAGAGAGGGCCTCTAATGATTCTCTGATACGCAAGGAATAATAACCATTATCCTGATCAACCACAACAAAAGGGATATGGTTTAACTTCCCCTGAAATGAATTTCCCAAGATTATTAAATAAAGGAGAGGCATCAAGATACTCACAAAGATTATAATGGGATTCCGAAAAAACTTTATTAAATCCCTCTGAAAAACAGCAAACCATCTCATCTATATCTCCCTACTCCCTACTCCTAACTCCCTACTCCTTTTACCCTCTACTAAACTTCTGCGGGACACCTGCCCCAATAAGGAAACTTATCTTTTTTGCCTCCTCCTCCCTAATAGACCTCCCTGTGTAATGTATAAAGACATCTTCAAGTGTCAGTTCTCTTAAAGAGACCTTAACTATCCTTCTCCCCATCTTGTTTACCTCCTCAACAAGTCGGGGTATAAGTGATGCACCATTATCAATATATATCTGATAATCATTAAACTCTTCTATAATACGATGAACAGATGGTAGACCATTTATCCATTCTTTTAATCCCTTTGTGACCTCATCAAAGGTTATAGTGATAATATCACTGCCGGGGATATTCCTTTTTAATTCCATAGGGGTATCAAGGGCAACGATCTTTCCATAATCAATAATCGCAACCCTATCACAAAGAAATTCAGCCTCCTCCATATAATGAGTTGTAATAGAAAGGGTCAAACCTCTCTCTTTTCGTAGTCTTTGAAGAAATTCCCAGACCAACCTTCTGCCTTGAGGATCAAGTCCCAATGTGGGTTCATCCAAAAAGATGATTGGAGGATTGTGTATCAAACCACGTGCGATCTCAAGCCTTCGCCTCATCCCACCAGAATAGGTAGCAACAAGATCATCCTTACGGTTTATCAATCCTACCATATCTAATAACTCCCCTATCCTCTTTTGCCTTATCTTCTTAGGGATCTGATAATATTTACCATATATCTCCATATTCTCCCACGCAGTTAGATCAAGGTCACTAGTCATTGCCTGTGGAACAACCCCTATATTCTTCCTTACTGCATCTGGATTCCTATTGATATCATACCCTTCAATAAAGGCAGTACCATTTGTTGGCTTTAACAGTGTGGTCAACATCCTGATAAGGGTTGTCTTTCCAGCACCATTGGGACCTAAGAGGCCAAAACACTCCCCCTCATTCACCTCATAAGAGATGGAATCTACTGCACAGAGATCCCCAAATCGCTTAGTAATATTCTCTACCTTTATTGCCTTGCCCATGAAAAGTAACCTCACCAGTCATCCCTGTCTTCAACAGACCCTCTGGATTCTCTATAAGTACCTTTACACGGAAGGTCTTAATATCTTGTCTTCCACCTTTCACATTCCTCTCAGTAGCAAAGGATCCCTCACCCCCTATCTCGAATACCCTTCCAGAAAATATTAGCGAAGGGAGAGATAATACCTCTATTACCGCAGGATCATTAATCTTGATATTCCCGATCTTGGTCTCATCTATATCTACCCTAACCCAGAATCTCTCTATATCCTGGATCGTTAAGATAGTCATGCCTGGGGAGACATACTCCCCTTCCTCAAGGGCCTTCATTGTTACTATCCCTTTGATTGGGGAGGATATCTCTGTATCTTCTAAACGAACCTTGATGATACCAATTGCAATATCCGCCTCTCTGACCTTACTGGCAACTACCTTACAAGAGGCCTCAGCAGAACGGAGTTGGGCATTGGCTGAAAGATACTGAGATTCGATCGCATCCTTCTGGGATATATTATAGGCCCGCATCGTCTCTGCTGATTTATAAAGTCTCTCTGATATATCATACTGACTCTCTGTAATAATCCCTTTTTCTAGAAGATCTCTAGACCTTTCCCATTCCCTCTTCTTCTCCTTCAAAAGGGCCAATGCATTTTCAATATTCGCCTCTGCACTTCGAAGATTGGCTTGATTATATCGTATCATTGCCTTTATATTATCAATATAGGCATCTCTTTCCTTTAGTTCTTCATCAATGGTCTCTTTATACGCCTTTGCCTTCTCAACCTCTAATATCATATCCTTTTTCTCCAATAAGACCACAGGTCTTCCAGCCACAACAATATCCCCTTCTTCCACAGGGATAGAGGCTATCCTCCCTGGGATCTTAGAGGAGATATTAACCTCTGTTGTCTCAACTATCCCAAAGGTCTTTACCCCTTTATCAGTAATAACTTCCCCAGAATACCAGAGGGTAAAGATGACAATAGAACAAATCCCTGTTAATATGAGTATTATCTTTAAAAAGGTCTTTATCATAATACATTAAAGTGTAACTATAGTATCATGAGGAATACTTTACATCAACTCATTTTTACCCTCATTTTTCCCCTCGATTTTGGTTCTTATTTATGATAATTTGAATTAAGGGCTTGGTCAAAAATAAAATGACATTATAAAGGGCAATCTTCACATTATCTTTGATCGATTCTACCCTCGAGAAATCCTCAAAATAGCGCTACTATTCCTGCGGTTTCACGAGAGCAGAATCAACCAAACCTAATATAAATCTTACCCTTAAAATGACATTTTATTTTTGACCGAGCCCTAAAGACAAGTTCTTTCTTTGACGATTTTCATCAGAGGGAGCATGACAAAAGGATCTCTTCTTAAAATCATTACAGACAGGGCTGAATATCCCTTATTAAATCCCATTAAAGGATTATTATATCTCCTTTCCCTTGTTAATTATCTAATCCAGCAGACTCGGATACCCCTTTATCATAATAGTCTCTTAAGAATAAAGACCCTTGGTTGCAAGGTGATCAGCATAGGTAATATCACCATGGGTGGTACAGGGAAGACACCTACTGTAAAGATGATCGCCAATATGTTAAAGAACAAGGAATTTAAGGTAGCTGTCCTCAGTCGTGGCTACAAAGGGAGATCAAAGGAGAGGATAAATCTCGTCTCAGATGGGGATAAGATACTTTTAAGGCCTCCATATATAGGTGAAGAGGCCTATATGCTTGCAAAGGGATTAAAGGGTATACCCATTCTGACAGGAAAGGATCGGTATCTTATTGGGAGATATGCTGAGGATAGGTTCAGGATAGATGTGGCTATACTTGACGACGGTTACCAGCATATAAGGCTACATAGGAATCTCAATATACTCCTTATAGATACCACTAATCCGTTTGGAAATAATCTTCTCTTTCCGAGGGGGATTCTCAGGGAGCCTCTATCCAATATGGATCGAGCGGATATAGTCTTGATGACAAGATGTCATAATAATAATACTAAAGATAGGGATCTATCCAATATAGGTGAAAGACTTAAGAGAGATATACCTATCTTTAGGAGCAGAGATGTGGCCATTAGATGTATTGATCTTAATTCCTGTGAGGAGAGGGATATTGGTATGCTTAGAGATAAGAAGATACTTGCCTTCTGTGGGATTGGTTCGCCTCAATCCTTCAGGGATATAATAATGAAGGTGGGAGGTAATATAGTCAGATTTCTCACATATCCTGATCATCATAGATATAGTGATAGTGATATAAGGGATATCAAGGAGATGGGGAGGGATGTTGAAATAATACTGACCACGGAAAAGGATGGATCTGCACTCCTTGATCATCTACCCTTATCCTTTCCACTCTGGGGATTGAAGATAGACATGGAGATAATAGAGAAAAGGGATGAATGGGAAAAGATGATAGTGGAGTTTATAAGGAGAACCCCTCATGAAAGGTAATCTAAACAAGATAGGGAGGTATGTACAATTCCCATTAAGCCGTGTTCACATAGAATTGACTAATATCTGCAATTTTAACTGTATCTTCTGTCCCAAATCTATTATGACCCGAGAAAAGGGATATATGAGGTATGACCTAGTAAAGAGGATAATAGATGAGTTAGCAGAGAATAATATAACCGAAAAGATTACATTCCACATCATGGGTGAACCATTTATGCACCCCAATATATTTGATGCAATGGAATATGGTATAAAGAGAGGGATCAAGATAGGGCTTACTACTAATGGAAGCTACCTCACCCCAGAGAATTCAGATAAACTAATCAGGATAGGGATCGATCAGATCAATATATCGTTACAGACCCCAGATGAGGACTCCTTCAGACTAAGAAGGGCCAAGGATCTGACCTTTGAGAGATATAGTCAGCAGACAATAGACTATATAAGGGATCTACGAAAAGATCATGAAGAGAAGATTGTCAAGATACACTTTCTCAATACAAAGTACAGTGGCTCTGTAAGACCTGCAATAGGAGAGATCAATGTAATAAATGATACAAAGACCTTACAGGAGAGGATGAAGATATGGACAAAGAGGATTTATCAGATTGAGGGGATAAAAGATAGGATAACGGAGGATCGGGTATTAAAGGGTATTGATAGGATTACGATAAACAGATGGAATGTCCTTGAGATAGCCCCTAATATATTCTTTGAGACCTATCTCCTCGATAATTGGGGAAACGCTATGGCAAAGAGACCTGTTGTAAAGGGAAGATTCGGTTACTGTAGTGCATTGACCGATCACTTTGGTATATTGTGGAATGGGGATTTTGTCCTTTGCTGCAGGGACTTTGATGGTAAGACAATTATGGGGAATGTCAATAATCTCAGGATCATCGATATATTGAACTCTGAAGAGGTTGTCTTTATTGTGAAGGGATTCAAGAGATTCAGGATCATCCACCCCTATTGTATGAGATGTATAGGAGGATCATCTCTTGCATCATCTATCCTCAGACAGGTCAATTCAATATTTCTGTGGAAGATATTAAAAGGGTATTTTTACTATCAGAGAAGACTATTCTAAAAAAAGTGAAATTGCATTTTGATTTTTTTTATGACTATTGACTGTGGAAGAAATCTATTATAAATTAAATATAATAAGATTGGAGGTGTAAAGATGAAAGAAAAAGTTGAAAAGGTACTTAATGACATAAGACCAACTTTGCAGGCTGATGGGGGCGATGTTGAACTGGTGGATGTCAAAGATGGTGTTGTAAAGGTACGACTTACTGGTGCATGTGGCACCTGTCCCAGCGCTATTATGACCCTCAAGATGGGTATAGAAAAATTCCTCAAAAAATCTATCCCTGAGATAAAGAGGGTAGAATCTGTCTGAATCTACCAAGTGCCATTAAGGGGAAATATACACTGTACAACTCATAGCCAAGATAAAAGGCAGTGGGAAATCCTGTGCCTGTAAAGGCATCTTCTTCCCATCTGCCTTCACTTGTTTGTGTATCAACAAGATATTTGATCCCTTTTATAACCTCATCACATCCTGTCTCATAAGCTGCAATAAGTGCCATAAGTGCCCATGATGTCTGGGAGGGGGTTGATCTCCTCGTCCCTGCAACCTCTACATCTTTATAAGATTCTGGACTCTCTCCCCAACCACCATCCTGATTCTGTTTACTCTTTAACCATTTTACCCCTCGCTTTATTATATTATTATTCATATCAAATCCCACAGATTTAAAGGCACTCATGACTGACCATGTGCCATATATATAATTAACACCCCATCTTCCATACCATGCACCACTTCTTTCCTGCTCGTCTCTAAGGAACCCCACAGCCCGTTTTACCTTTTCATCAGATATATTTAATCCTAATCTCCCCATTGCCTCTAGTGCCCTCCCTGTTACATCACTAGTCGATAGATCAAGGAGGGAGCCAAAATCGGCAAAGGGGAGTTGATTTAAGATCTCCTTTATAAGATTTGTATGATCAAATGCCCCCCATCCTCCATCCATATTTTGCATAGCCCTAAGCCAGGCTATACCATCTTCAATTCCCTTTTGTGAGGCGGAACTATCTGAAAAGGCAATATCTTTCAATGCCATGATAACCATTGCAGTATCATCCACATCAGGGTAAAATTCATTTTCAAACTGAAAATACCATCCTCCACCTTTGACATCTCTAACCTTTTTAGACCAATCTCCTGGTAATCTTGTCTGTTTATCAATGAGCCATGTGCCAGCCTTTATCAATGAAGGGTGGTCAGTTTTAAGACCAGAAGAGATCAAGGCATTTATAGAGATAGCTGTATCCCACACAGGTGAAAGGCATGGCTGGACCCTTAAGAAATCATCTGTTTCAACAACTAGTTCTTCTATATGTCTCATTGTATCTGTTATATGAGGATGAGTATCGCTATATCCAAGGGCCTTAAAGGCAAAGAGTGAATTGAACATACCAGGCCATATGGCACCTAATCCTCCGCTATATTCCAATCTCTCAATGATCCAATCCTCTGCCCTACTAATAGCTACCTTTCTAAAGGGTTTATAGTTTGTCTTTCCAATCAATTTGAATGTTGTATCTATTCTCGTGTAGATATTATTAATGAAAAGATTAAAAAAATTAAACCTATCTTCGATGGGGAGTATCTTGAATCTCCTTTCCTCATATCTTTCATTATAAAGACCCTCAAGGATATTCTCCTCTGTTAATCTAAATACATACCTCTTGGCTATAATTATAAGTAAGGGGATGATAATAATACGTGACCAATAGGCTATCTCGTATAGATTAAAATAGAATCTCTTTGGAAATAAGATCATCTCGATCGGCATTGGGGGTAGCCAATCCCATTCATACTCTCCAAAGAGTGCCAGGAGGATACGGGTGAAGGTATTTATCTTCATTATACCTCCAAGCTCCTTTATCCTCTTTTCCGCATTTTTCATGAGATCCTCTCTATGAGAGACCCCACATATCCTTAAGGCAAAGTATGCCTTCACAGATACATTTATCTCGCTCTCCCCCCCTGGATAGATACCCCATCCACCATCATCAAGTTGATTGTGGAGTATCCATGCAATCGCCTTATCTATTTTTACCTTAGAGATTTTACCAAAGGCATGTCTCAGGAGTATATAATCAGCGGTAACAGAGACATCACATCTAAGTTCCCCGACCCAGTATCCCTCTTCCTGATCCTGACATGAGAGGAGGTAGTCCCTTGCTCTAGAGATAGTCTGATCCAATCTTTCGATCTTCAAATTCCGAAACATCAAAATTCCGAGATCTTACTTTATAAGCACACCTGCATAACCTACAACCTGATCATAATCCCCACTTACCTCTCCAGAGGTCATATACCTTACTAATAATCCCTCTTTAGCACCTAACTCCTTACTAGCGATCAACATCGCAACTGTTGGACATAATCCACACATAGTAATCTTCTTATCTCTTACTATATTATAAAGCCCCATAGGATCGAGTTTAAGGAGATATTCTATGGCCATCTTATCCTTATCCTCTGCAGTGGTCTGAGGTTCATAATGGGTCATATCTGTACTTGCTACAATAACTACCGAATCCTTGCTCTCCTTAACAGCCTCAGAGATGGCCTTACCTATATCCTCACATATCTTATAGTCAATTGACATCAGGGCTATGGGGACAATATCAAAATCATCTGTGAAATACTGTATAAATGGGATCTGCACCTCTATTGAGTGCTCCCGTAGATGGGCATTTTCATCCTCCTTCATAAATCTTGATCTGGCAAGGATATCTTTAGCAAGCTCTAAATTTATAGGGACATTACCATTAGGCATCTCCCATTCACCAGAGGTCATTACAGATGCCCTTTCACCATAACCTGTATGGTTTGGCCCTATGATAACAAATGTCATTGGCATCTGAATCCTCGAATATACAGCACCTGCAACAGGGCCAGAGTAGCTAAATCCTGCATGTGGAGAGATTATACCCACGACCTTCTCCTTATCCTTCTCTCCACCCTCAACTATTAATCCACTCACCTCCCTCTTCAACCCATCTGGGGAAGCGTCATAAAACCCCCCTGCAACCGCTGGTCTCCTGATCATTCAAATCACCCCTCCTCTGAAAATACCCTTTCACCCTACCACAAAGGCACGGACAAACAAGTTTGTCCATGCCACCCATTTTTCATCCCTCTTTGTGCTGACTAAGGTCTAGATTTCCATATAACAAATTACACGGCGTTATCAGTCGAAATCCTCGACAACGTACTACTCAGTACGCCTTACTCGGATTTTTCCCTCTAGCCTTGTGTAATTT
>JACRGM010000036.1 GCA_016212345.1 Nitrospinota bacterium | reverse complement strand
ACTATACCAAGGATAAATGATTTTATAGGTGACATCTATCAATCTTCCCACTTAAATCTATTTAGTCTTTTAATAACCTCAGAAGGGGTTGATACAATCTCTGCCTTTTCTAGAGACCCTTCAGGATTTATATATAGTCTCTTTTCGAATAGATCCATAATCTCTCTCCAAAAATCACCCATAAGTATCAGTGGCTTGGGTTTGATGGCATCTATGGATAGCATACTCCACGCCAGTAAGGCCTCAGCCATGGTTCCAAGACCGGCTGCAAGGGCAACATAACCATCCACCTTCTCCAACAGTAACTCTAATCTTGGGAAGAAGTTTTTTACCTTGATCTCTTCATCAAGCCATTTATTGGGTGGCAGATCGAATATCTCCATAGTTATTCCCATTACCCTTGCCCCACCTAGCTTTCCACCTTCACTGACAGCACTCATAAGCCCATCATATCCACCAGTACATATATCATAACCGTTTCTCCCAAGTAACTTTCCAAGTCTCTTAGCCTCCTTATACTCATAGAGATTATCCTGTATCTTTGAGCTTCCGAATACTGATATAAGTCTTTTCTTCTTACCCATTTGTTTACCTCTTCTCGGATAATATTTATATTACCATATAAATTGTATAAATCTACTCCAAAACCTTCACGGATATTCTCTCCATTCCATTGGTACTGATGCCTTTGAGGCAGCAGAGTCCAACTCCCTGAGGAGATTCTCATAATGTCTTATTACACTTAGGACATTCTTATACTCTTCTCTCTCCTTAATATCTGCGATACGGAGGTCGGATGAGCCTTCACTAACTATCTTTCTTTTTATATCCTTTATATCCTTGATCATATCGCTATAATGGCGAAACTTCTTAGTCCACCATATCTTTCCATGTCCCCCATATATCTCCCCCTTTGGAGAATCTTCTCTTAAGATCAATCTATTTGTGGCAGGGTTGATGGAGACATCAAATTCGTCAAGGAAATTCATGCCTATCAGGCCATCCAGTCCTTTCAATGAAGAAGATATTGATACCTCAATATCCTTTATCTCCACATCACCAACCTTGAGTGATCTTAGCATAATTAACGGCTGCCAGACAATACCACCAGTGGTACTGAACGGGAGCTTAGGGAGGTTCGAGTCCTGTTCTATTCCCAATTTATCAGCAACACTTCTAGAGATAAGGGTAATACTAGCCCCTGTATCAACCATTAGATTTGCCTTGATACTTAGGTTCAATAAGGCCTCTGCCAGGAAGTTCGATCCAACAGGTTTAAGATTGATTACATACTCCTTTGGAGATAGCCCCTCTGAGGCCTTTAAGGTCTCCATGGGCTTTAATGTCTCCATTTCTTCTGATGAATCCTCTTTTCCCTTTTCAAGGATATTATATTCCATTTTATCTGTTTGAGGTATCTCCTTAATCTCTGTTTTATCACGGTCTCTTTCAGGGATAGAGGCAGGATTATCCGTAAAATGGACATTTCCCCTATCATCCACCCATCTATAGAATTCACTATAAACTGGCAGGGTAGAGACAAGGGATAAGAATATGGTAATAATAAGTATTATCATATAAATTGCTTATCTCCTCCATGTCAAAGGGAGAAAGAGTATCATTACACTGTATATCTCAAGCCTCCCTAGGAACATGCAGATTATTGATACCCATTTCCCCGCAACCGGGATATCACTAAAATTAGATGTTACCCTACCAAGCCCAGGCCCTACACCTCCCATAGTGGTTGCTACAGAAGATATAGCAGTGGCAAGATCGAGTCCAAGGCCTGCCATGATAAGAGAGCAGAGTATAAAGATACCTATATACATCATGCAGAAACCAAGAATATTTGATATGATATCTCTATCCAATGATTTCTCACCGAGTTTGATATGGATGATAGCCCGTGGCTGAATCAGTTTATGGAATTCCCGTATGATGAGCTTAAGTATAACAATTATCCGTATAATCTTTATAGCCCCCGCTGTCGATCCCACGCACCCACCTGTAATCATTAATACTACAAGCATAAGCCTAAGGATATCAGGCCATTTATCAAAATCGGTTGTAGTGAATCCTGTTGTCGTCGCAATAGATACAACCTGAAATGATGCTACCCTAAAGGCCTCTATAATTGTTAGATATGCACTTCCATGAGAATATCTAATAAATAATGTTGCAACTACAATACAGATTAATAGAAGAGAGGCAAAGAATCTTAGTTCTGGATTTTTGAATACATCCCTGAATTGACCATGAAGTATCTGATAGTGAAGGGTAAAATTACATGCTGCAATAAACATAAATATAATAATTACAAACTCTATATAGCCACTGTGAAAGTAAGCTATACTTTCATTCCTTGTGGAAAATCCCCCTGTAGCTATATTTGCAAAGGTATGACATATAGAATCAAATAGTGACATCCCCCCTAGAAAGAGGAGGAATATCTCTAAAACAGAGAGAGATATATATATCACCAACACAGCCCTTGCTGTTTCTACAATTCTGGGTTTCAATCTCTCAAAAAAGGCTGACCCGCCAGATACCTCTGCCCTAAACAGATGATAGCCCCCTATCCCTAATGCAGGGAGAATCGCAATAGATAGCATGATAATCCCCATTCCACCGAGCCAGTTTGTCAAACTCCTCCATAGAAGGATACTGCGGGGTATGCCCTCAATATCTTTGAATATAGTTGCCCCGGTTGTTGAGAAACCACTCATAGTCTCAAAGTAGGCATCAACAAAGGAATCACATGTACCAGAGATATAAAATGGAAGTGAACCCAAAAGGGTAAGGGTGATCCATGTAAATGTTACAATGGCAAACCCCTCATTTTCTCCTGCTGATTCGAGAGGTGAGGGAAAGAATATTCTCAAGGGGATACCTATTAGTAAGGAAGAGAGGATAGTGATCAGAAAGGCTGTAATCTCCCTATTTCCATAGGGATTATCAGTATATCTATAATAGAATGCCATCCCCAAAGGGATTAATAATATAATGGAGAGTAAGATAAGAATTATACTAATAGCGTATAAGACCACACCTTTATTCATACTGAAGTGGAGAGTATCTTTTCAGGATTCTTATTAACCATGTTGTCAACATCTTCTTTGCCTATAAGTTTTTCTGCCCTTTTAACCCCTTTATAAAAGAGATAGGGATGATAGTCTGAATGAGAATCTGATGCAATATTATAGGTATATCCCTCGATTAAAAGCCTTTCAGCACTCTTTCTTACTGTGGTACCATATCTTCCAACCAAACTTCCTCCATTTATCTGGATGAGGACCCCATTATCTATCCATTCCTTTACCCTTTTGGGATCTTTGATGACCTCATGGTTTCGTTCTGGATGGGCAATAATAGGTATTAATCCCTTTGTTAATAAAACAAATAGTATCTTTTCTGAACATATAGGGATCTGTCCCATTGGTAATTCTAGTAATACATATCTATTGCCATCGGCGATTGTTATTATATCATTATTCTTTATTAAATCTAATATTACAAGTTCCATATAAAACTCTGCCCCACTAAATATCTCGATATCAATATCTTCCCTCTTGATACTTTCTTGTAATATCATAATCCTTTCTTTAATAATCTCGATCTTGTTATTATATACCCCTTCCATAAAATGTGGTGATGCAATCACCTTATTAATACCGTATTCAGCCATCTTTTTAATAATCTTTATTGACTCATCTATATCTCTGGCACCATCATCTAATCCAAAAAGTATGTGGCTGTGTAAATCTATCATAAAAGGGATTCCTCTTACTAAATATCCCACCTAGTCTTCTTTTTTTTTATTAGGATATCATAATCTTCTTCATAACTCTGATAATAACGATAATATTTCTCTCCATAATAACCCTTTTCTGGTATTGCATTATTTGAGATCGCCCCAATTATCCTTGCATGTACCTTTTCTAAAAGCTCTTTGGCGTGTAGAACCACATCGGTTACAGATGTCCCTGCCCTTATTACAAGAAATATCCCATCAACAATAGCCCCTAGGATAGCCGCATCTGTAACAGGGATTACCGGAGGACTATCTAATAAGACGATGTCATAATTTTCTCTCCATTCCTTTAATAACACCACCATCTTATTTGATCCTAGTAATTCTGAGGGATTTGGTGGTTTGGTTCCAGCACAGATCAGACTTAGATTCTCGAAGTGTGTGTCATAAACAATGGTTTCCCAATTAAGCCCACTACTCATAATATTTGTTAGACCAGGTTCTCTACTCCGGCCAAATACCTTATGTAATATAGGTTTTCTCAAATCTGTATCAACAACCAATGTCTTTGCCCCCATATTGGCTGTGATAACTGCAAGATTTGATAAGACCGTTGATTTTCCCTCAGACGGTACTGCACTGGTAAATAGGATAACCCTTGTCTCTCTCTCCATGCCAGTGAATTGAATATTTGTACGGAGTGTCCTATAGGCCTCTGCTGTATAAGATCTAGGATCTTTACTAACTATCAACCTCTCTTCAAAAAGTCCCTTTTCAGCAATCTCTCCGAGTGTCCTTTTTATGAAATATCTCTTCTCATTATTAATATCCTTTACATAAGGAATAGCTCCAAATACTGGGAGTTTAATAATTTTTTCAATATCCTCCTTAGACCTTATACTCTTATCCATATATTCTGATAAAAAGGCAAACCCTACCCCAAAGATGACCCCAACAATCCCCCCTAACAATGTATTGACCATCTTCCTAGGTCTTATAGGCTTATCAGGTATTATAGCAGGGTCTATTACCCTTATATTCCCCACCTCACTCGCCTCAGTAAGCCTAGCCTCCTGCTCTTTCTCTAAAAGTAGGTTATATATATCCTCTTTTACCTTTAATTCCCTCTTTGTCTTTTCTAAAAGCTGACTAGCCTCACTTAATGTCATAGGTATAGGGATATCTTTGGCCATCATACCTAACTCATTACGGGTCTCATCTACCTTTTTCTGGATAAATATAATATTCGGGTGATCTGCTGTAAATTCTTTTAGCATCTCATATTTATTATATTCCAATTGTAATACATTCAGCGCTGACTCCCTTGCCTCTATCTCTTCTCTAATATCTCTAATCTGCCCAATAATAAATTCCTTCGCCTTACTCGCCTCTTTTCTTATAATATCAAGGTTTTGTTCTAAATAATTTGTTGTTAATGAGTTTAATATACTAGCTACTCTATGGGGATCTTTATCTTGAAGACTTATCTTTATAATATCTGCCCTCCTCACAGATTCCACATCTATACTATCCTGTAATCCTTGGACCCTCTCATTAAAATCGTATATCTTTAATACTATCTTATCATTAGGTTTGGCCTTAACCCCTGTTAGGGTAAAAGATATACCTCCTCCTGAAAATCTTTTATCAACTATACCATATCCTATAATCTTATCCACCTTATTTGAAGACCCCTTATCTCCTAGAATCTTTTGAATTCCCTTATAGAGTCTTGAGCCTATAATACTATCATGGAGATAAAAAGAGATATTATCCCCTAAAATCCCTCTGGTACCCTCATAGAGATAAGAGAGAATATCATTCCTGCTATACAGTAAGACGAAACTCCTATTAGAATCTGTGAATTTAATGGTGTATCTACCTGGTTCTACTAAGTCATAAACCTCTATCGGAGAGATAGAAAATTTAACACCTTTTAAAGACTTAACAATCTCTTTGTCTATCTGAAGATCTCTTACCACCTTTTCAGCAAGGGTACGACTCTTTATGATCTCCATCTCAGTCTCTATAGGACTTAAACCCTTAGGGATTAAAAGAGGTTCTGATATACCAATTATTTCTCCTTTTTTCTCCTCTACCCGTACAGTAGTGCTAGCCTCATAAGTCGGTGTAACTAAGGAGCTAAACACAACTGCAGAGGTTAGAAGGGTAAGGAAGGTAGTTATTACAATCCACTTTCTCTTTAATATTAGACCAATATAATCCTTGAGATGGGCATCTCTCCTGTCGGTATCTCTCCTGTTATACTGATTTTTCATCTTTGGCCTCTTTAATACTCCCCTGCACCCCAATAAAAAGGCGGTCTCGCAAGGTTGGTTGTCATATTTAGGGTATTTAATGTTGGCAATATCTTAGCAATAAACTCATTGTATTTTGAGAACCTTGTCTCAGGTACATATACAATATCCCCCCCTTTTAACACAACATTATCTATTAAGCCCTTCATGATATCAGCCACATTGATCTCGATGATTTCAGGGTCCTTTAAAGATCCCCTTATAACCTTTACCTGATCTTCAACTGCTGTCTTAAATTCAATACCAAATGCCCCTTTATTTATCCTGAATCCCCCACTAGAGGAGATGGCATCTACAATATTTAAATTATGTCTCCATGGTATTACACCTGGGTTATTGACCTCCCCAAGGACAAATATCCTCTTTTCTGTTACATCAGGGATATAAATAAAATCATCCTTTTCCAGGGATATGTTCTGGGTTAACTCTGCATCCAAGATCAGCCCTTCAAAGTCTATAGGAAGGATGGTATTCCTTCTGACTATATATGCACTGGATAGGTCTCCCTTTTCTGTAATACCACCCGCAGTGGTTAACCCTTCTAGAAGGTGGGTCCTCCTCTTTAATGGATATACCCCAGGGAGTTTAACCTCTCCTAAAATAAATATCTTAGAGCTATTAAACTCCTTAACCAGAACTGTAACAAAAGGATCTCTGATATATCTGGAGAGCCTTGTTATGATAATCTTCTGCAATTGATGTGTAGTCAGACCAGCGGCCTCTACATCCCCAATAAATGGCATGGTAATCATACCATTGGCCTGGACCTCAGTCTCTACATTCATATCCTCATGTCTTAGTATTGATATAAACAACCTGTCCTCTGGGCCGATAATATAACTCTCAATCCCTTGATCTGTTTTTTTAACCTCCATTTGAACCTCTTTATCAAATGGGGGGGCCTTGATCTCTAACCCTTTTCTCCTCTCTGTCCTAACATCTTTTATCTCTTCTATCTCTTTATCATCTAATCTCCCAATCTGGGGCTTGTTTCTATGAACAGCACATGAGGTAAATAAGAATATTAACATCAGTATATTTACAAATAGATATATTATTCTCTTCTTCTTATTATTCTCCATTCTTATTACCTCCTATATTAAGATATAGATTTCCATATAATAAATTACACTGCGTTATCGGTCGAAATCCTCGACAACGTACTACTCAGTACGCCTTACTCGGATTTCTCCCTCTAGCCTTGTGTAATTTATTATCTGAAAATCTATAACTTAAATAAATATAACATGTTTGGCAGATTCTGTCAATGAATGCTGTCAATTTTTTGACTCATTAGCCAAATTACTCTTAATTCTTAATTCTTAATTCTTAATTCCTAATTCCTAATTCCTAATTCCTTACTCACCCCATCTTCCCCTAAATGTAATCCAAAAGGATATCAAGATCAGCTTTATATCTAGCATGAAACTATACCTCCTTATATAAAGGAGATCGTAACGGATCTTCTTCCTTGCCTCAGTATCATATCTCCCATAGATCTGGGCAATCCCTGTCAAACCTGGTACTACCTTATACCTTAGTTTATAATTAGGGATCTCTTTTAAAAACCTTTTTATAAATTCAGGTCTTTCTGGTCTTGGCCCTACAAAACTCATATCTCCCTTCAAGATATTTATTAACTGAGGGAGTTCATCCATTGCTGTTGCCCTCAATATCTTTCCTGTCTTTGTTATTCTGAGATCACCATCTTTTGCAAGAACCGCCCCTGTACCCTTTTCTGCGTCAACTATCATTGTTCGAAATTTAAATATATTAAAGATACTCCCATCTTTACCCACCCTTGGGTGTGTATAAAATATAGGGCCTCTATCCTCAAGCCAGATCAAGAGAGGGATTGTTAACCACAAGGGAAAGGAGATAATCAATCCTATCGAAGATAGAGCGATATCAAAGACCCTTTTTAATAAGGGGGTAGATCTACCACCTCTCTCTATGAAAACATAGATTTCCATATAACAAATTACACGGCGTTATCAGTCGAAATCCTCGACGGCGTACCGCTCAGTACGCCTCACTCGGATTTCTCCCTCTAGCCTTGTGTAATTTATTATCTGAAAATCTACAGATTGTTTTGGATTAATCATATCTATCTTGTCTTCTCCCAAGTCACCCTCTCCCCAGTGCCATTAATAAACCTCCATATCCCACAAAATGTTGCGTAATTTACTACAACAAAAAAGTAAGGGATGCTTAAGATTGGTTTTATATTTATCATCCTTTTTTCACATACCCATCCATATAATGCTATGAGATAAAAAGAGATCTGCATGATAAAGAGATATCTTAGTAACAGACCTTTATTGAACAATAGGAGATTACTGACAAAAAAGGATATTAGCCAAATAGGCATAAACCATCTACTAAATTTATGTGATAATATTTGGAAGACAATAAGCCATCTCTTATTTTTTATCCCTTCTTTAATCAAGATTACTCCACTCCTTATGAACCATGAAACAATTCTAACCTTCCTTTTAAATTCATCCTCTGATGAATCAGAGGCCCTTGCATAAGCCATGGCCTCCTCCTCTAAGATTGATCTATACCCTTTAATCGCTATCATTGTAGGTATTTCAAAATCATCACCCCTATTTATATCTAATGGGAGATAGAGTTCTTTTCTTATAGCATAAATCGAACCACTGGCCCCAATGACTGAGGAGATCTTACTAGATAGTCTTTTCAGTAACATCTCATATCCCCAATATACACTCTCCCCTTCCCCTGCAATAGTTCCTTGTGGGTTGATATATACCAATCTTCCACTAACAGCGCCAATACTATTATCAGCAAAGTTCCTAACCAATTTCTTTATTGCATCTTTTTTATAGATTACATCGGCATCAGAGAAGAGAATGATCTCTCCCCTTGCCTTAGGGACTGTTTTGTAAAGAAGGGAAGATTTCCCCTCCCTTTTTTCATAAGAATAGAGTAACACCCCATCCTTTTCATATTCCTGCACTATAGTGTTAGTCCTATCATTAGATTCAGAGGCAACTATTATCTCTAACCTTTCCTTATGATAATTAAGCCCTAATGTATTCTCTATCTTCTCCCTGATAATCTTTTCCTCATTATATGCAGGGATAATTAATGAGACAGAAGGGAGAAGGTTCTCATCCCTTTTGATTGTTTTATCTTTAAATAGCCCTACAAAAAATAGGATAGTTGGATAGATAAAAACAGGATATGTTACCCCCCATAGGGATGATAAAAAGAGAAATTCCATATCCTTACACTCCTTTTTACATTATAATCATCTTTACTAAATAATTTAAAAGTCTGAATTCAGGTGCAGGTTTTAAAATCCTTTTCTTAAATCTAAGATCTATCCACCATTTTAGAGGGTAGATAAATCTCTTCAATCTGGGGAATCCTTCTCTACCTACAGGATAAAACCTAAGATAAAAGATTATAATTAGATATTCATAAAAGATAGGGTCTTTTATCCATACCTTACCATAGGTATTTTTCCAATTTACCTTTGCCCAATACTCTAGATTCTCTTTTGGTTCAAATCCATAATCATTCTGTAATTCCTCATATAACGGTGTACCATAGTTAGGGGTCAGTAATTCCAGAGTACATCTTGATCTAGGATCAAGATCATGGAGATACTGGGCTATCTCAATTGTTGCCATGATATCACCATAGGTCTCCCATGGATAACCACAGATAAAAGAGTAATCAGCACAAATATCAAACCTTTTAAGGATCTTAGCTGCCCTTTTAATTTGAACTAATGAGATCCCCTTGTTAGATTTATCTAATATCTTAGATGACCCTGTTTCTACCCCTGTAAAGATAATCTTTAATCCTGTCTCGGCCATCTCTTCTATGATTGAGTCCTCTATGGCATCTATCCTCATATCGCATCTAAATTCTATATTGATCCCCCTTTCCTTAAATCCCTTACATATATCTTTAACCCTTTTAGGATTCGCTACAAAATTATCATCCAAAAAGCTAATCCTCCTTATCCCATATCTACTAACAATATATTCAATCTGATCAAGTACCTTTTCGCTACTTAATGCACGATATCTTTTATTAAATTTAAGGTTGTAACAAAATCTGCATCCATGAGGACAGCCACGGGAGGTGCTAATAGTAAAAAAGCCACCATAAAGATACCTATGAATATCCTCTTTTATAAGATGCCAGGCTGGGAAAGGTAAGGTATCCAAATCAACATAAGAACTATTCGGATTATTAAAGACCTCCCCATTATCTTTATAGACAATACCATTTATCCTCTTTAAATCCTTATCTTTTACCAATGCCTCACATAATCTAAGTATGCTAATCTCTCCTTCCCCTTTTACAATAATATCTACATAAGGTTCTCTAATTGTCTGCAAAGGGAAAAAGCTTGGATGTACGCCACCCCATACAACAGGGATATCAGGGGCATATCTCTTAACCAATTTGCTTAAATCTATCAGGGATAGAAGCTGACCCCCTATCATGCAACTAAAACCAACCAAGATAGGCCTCTTGTCTAATTCCCTTTTTATTATCTCTTTTGTATCCCTTCTAATCCTTGCATCTATTATCTTCACACTGTATCCCTTCTCTTCTAAAACAGAAGATAAGTGTAGATATGTCAGTGGAGGGATATATCTCTCCTCCCTATGCATTATCCTATAAGCCCAGTTCTGAGCAATATCAGGCTGAATAAACAAGACATCTGCCATTTATGGCTCCCCTTTTCATTTGAAAATCCCCCTCACCCACAAAGACACGGACAAACAAGTTTGTCCATGCCACCCACCTTTATATAAATTCTAAATCCTAATATCTAATTTCATTCTCCTTTGTGTTGCTGTGCAACATGTATGTTTCACCTGATCTCACAGATATTAAGGTGATAAAATGAATTCAAGATATTTATTGTTTTGGCTCTTATATCCTCTATAGTATTCTCTTTTGCGGTTTCCAAGCCATTCTTGATACACCTCTTTCTAATATCTTCATTATTAATCAACTCTTCTATTGCATAGGCAATAGCTTGTGGATCCTTAGGTTTAACCAGGAGACCATTTTTTCTATCCTCTATTAGGGATCTAATCCCTTTTATACCTGAGGCAATAACTGGAACCCCACTAGCCATTGATTCAAATAGGACAACAGGTAGGCCCTCTGTAAGGGAAGGAAGTATAAAGATATCTGAATCTTTGTATATCTTCATCAATTCAGGACCATTAGTGATGTAACCTAAAAATCTAATATAATTATTTAATCTTAATTTATAAACCTCTTGCCTCAATCTCTCTTCTTCTATCCCAACCCCTACCATATTTAAAACCAAATCTATCCCCTTCTCTACCAATAATCTGATAGCATGGATCAGATAGAGTTGTCCCTTTTCAGGGGATAACCTCCCAACACTTAGCAATCTGATCTTTTTGTTTAAATTGATATTATCTTTAGGATAATCTATTAAATCCCTTCTTGATATCAATGAAACTGCGATTCGATGTACATAATTGAAATCCTTCTTATATCTTTGGTATGACCTTTCTCCAACAGTGAATGTTGGAAATGTACTAGATAGATATCTGAATTGGGCCTCCAATAAGATCGAGATTATCATTGCTATTACCTTTTTAAACCCCTTATTGCTGTGCCTTACCTGTTCAACAAGGTCTTGACGAACAAAGATAAAAAGGGGTTTCTTATTCTTCTTACAGAAATATGCAACTACAAGGCTAAGGGGATTAGGACAATTGCAAAGCCATACTAAGTCAAAATTATCTATATTCTCTTGTAATATCTTCTTAAGAGAAGGGAGGACATAAATCCATTCTCTCCATAATGTATAGAAATTATTGTAAAAGGGGAGGGCTACTATATCGGTCTTTTCTGGATCTAAGATATACCTCTCTCTCCGTCTCTCCTTTGAGACCCGTCCTAAAAAGATTATCTTTTCAAAATAGATATCAAAGGCAGTAATAAATCTTACAAAGGCAACATTAGTAGAATATTCCCTTCCATCAAAATAAAATATTGGATCCCATAAAACAGCTAATCTCACTTCTACACCCCTCAGTCCATATATCCCAGCCCTTTTAATTGCCTCATTATCTCCCTGTTTAATTTAGGTTCCATAGCTTTCTGGCCTATTGGGGGAGATTCAAGGGTCTTTCTTAATATTGTCTCTAATCTTTCCACTAATAATAGTTCTTTATTTGCTAAGTTAAGCGATTCCTTTGGGTCCTTTTTTAAATTATATAATTCCCGTAGACCCGATTTATCATCAACGATCAATTTCCACTCATCAGTCCGAATGCTGGCCAACATATCTTCCCTATCAGGTCCTGCATCGCTGACAACATAATCAGGGATATTTGAACCACATCTTCCTTCAATCAGGGGTTTCAGACTATATCCTTGGAAGGTAAGGTCTCTTATATCAATCCTTACAAGATCTAAAATGGTTGGTGTCAAATCTATAAGTCCAACCACCCTCTCTATCTCAATCCTCTCTTTTAGATGAGGCTCTCTGATAATTAAAGGAATCCGTAGTAATTCGTCATAGAGATTTCGGATATGAGAGTATTTCTTATGCTCATAGAATCCATCACCATGATCTGAGCAGATAATAAAGATGGTATTTTCCAATAGCCCTATCTTCTTAAAGAAGTGATAGAGATTCCCGATCTCCCCATCTAGGTATCTAATCTCCTCTTTATATCTATTAATCAGGATCTCCCTCTCTTTTTTACTAACCCTTTCTGGATATCTTAATGCCTTATGCCAGAGCCACTCCCCTTTGATCTTGTTGAGATAGATAAATCCCTTCTTGGATTGATAAGGCCCATGAGTGTCCATATAGTGAATCCATAAGAAGAATGGGGAAGAATAATGATACCCTTTCTTAAACCACCCTTTGACCCGTTTATTTATCTTTTCAGCCAACAGATAGGGCTCTATACGATAGATTCGCATCAATCTGCTAATCAGATGAACAAACCAACCCCATTTTAAGCTATTTCTTCTACCCCCAAAGTTATCTTCAAATGTATCAAAACCTCTATCATAACCAAAGACATGGGTCAGAAAGGGGTTGGAATGAAATCCCACTGTTCTATAGCCTCCTCTCTTTAGGATCTCAGCAAGGGTTAATCTATTATCTAACAATATCCCATTAGGAGTAGTTACCATTCGAGGGTAATGAGATGTAAAGATGGTTGCAAAAGAGCCCCATGTATATGGGGATTGAGAGATGGCGTTTTTAAATATTATCCCTTTTTCTAAAAATTGATCTATATTAGGCGTAATAGTGGTATCTATATTACTATAATATCCTACATAATCCCATCTTAAAGAGTCTATTGTAATTAATACTATATTATCTCTCTTCATCTTAAATTCCTCAGATTTTTAACAAGGGATGGTAAGAGATATTTTAGATTAACAGCATACCCACAAGAACATCCTGGACATTCCTTTAAAAACATCCTCTTATGTGCATCAATATATCTTGAGGAATTAATAACCTCTTTGAGTGACGACTTTCGAATATCACCCATACTTCCCATTGACCAACACCCTCCTAATATCTCTCCACTTGAGCTGATAAATATCCTTGTGAGTGAACTAATGCACGGGATCTGTTTCTGCAAAGGATCCCGAAAATAATCCTTTATATAATTCAAGGCTGATATATTCTCACCAATCAACCAATCCTTTTCCTTTTTGATCTCTAATAGTTCATCAACTAATCTGTTAAGCCTCTCTTGATCTCTCTCTTCAATCCACAGATCTTTATTATCTTCTCTTCTAAAAAAATAAGGCGTGTAGTCTAGTAGGTTTAAATGGACTGGAAACCCTAATGACTCTGCAAACCTAACCACATCAATTATATGATTTAAAGTGGGTTTCATTATGGTTGATAAGATCTTAACACCAAAATTATATCTCCTTTTTAAAAGAGATATAGTATTGCATGCATGGTGAACCTTTTCAAATCCACCCTTTACCCCTCTAATATAATCATAGGTCTCCCCAAGAGCATCTACGGATATAGAGATATTAGAGATGCCAGCCTCTATTAATTCTATCGCCCTTTTCTCTGTTAATAGGTATCCATTGGTAACTATTCCAACCCTTAAGCCAAGATTATTTGTATACCTGACCAATTCCACTATATCTTTATGTAAGAGTGGTTCGCCACCTGTAAACCCTACCTGCCTTATCCCCACTTCCTTAAGTTGTCTCAGGATATCCCTCCATCCCTCGGTATCCAATTCATCTTTTGAATAATTTCTTCCTCCATTACACATAATACATCTCAAGGAACAATTATCGGTTATATTCAATCCTGCTGTTCTTGGTCTGATCGGTTGCCTTAATAGATAGGACGGAAAATGTCGCGAGATCTCACCCTTTATAGCAGTAGGGAGATAATAACCTAATAATTCATTTAAAGGCTTGTCCCTTATCCCTATCAGATTGTTTATTAACTTTACCATTAGTTATTAGTTATTATAGATTTCCATATAACAAATTACACGGCGTTATCAGTCGAAATCCTCGACAACGTACTACTCAGTACGCCTTACTCGGATTTCTCCCTCTATCCTTGTGTAATTTATTATCTGAAAATCTATAGTTATTAGTTAATTTGTCATAAAGCCTAATAAGCCTCTCGTAAAAGATAGAAGGCGAATATCTCTCCTCTACCTTTTTTCTGGCATTCTCCCCCATCCCCTTGATTTTCCCTTTATTGTTAATTAGATCGTTTATCTTATCTCTTAGATCCTCAATACTACATGGTTCACACAATAGGCCATCCTCCCATTCATTGATCAATTCCGGAATACCACCAATATCTGTCCCTATTGCTGGTGTACCTAGAGCAAAGGATTCAATTATAGAAAGGGGATTGTTTTCATACCACCTAGACGGCATAATTGAACATAAGGCATTTCTTACTAATCCATGTAGTTCATCTCCACCCCTGTATCCCAAGAATCTAATATTTTTAATCCCCATATCTTGGATTAATTTGATATAATCTCTATAATTCGGCCCATTACCTACTATCAAAAGATCAATACCCGAGATCCCCTTCATGGCCTTAATTAATATGTCTATACCTTTCTCATAGGAGAGCCTCCCAAAGTAGACAAGATAATTATCAAAATAGAAATTTGGCTTATATTTATTGATATATATAAAATTTGGTATATGAACAATCTTTTCCTCTGACAAACCAAATTCGATCATCTTCTCCTTTAAGAATCTACTTGGTGAGATAAAGCACTCAACCTTATCTTCATGATGCAATATATATCTATTTAGATATCCCTCTACCATATGAATCGCACTCTTTAATAGAGAATTTGTAAAAGGTGAACATCTCTTTAAAAGACAATTATAATATCTTGTAGATTTACACCCTTCACATATCTTCCCCCTTGATAAAAGAGAAGAGACAGGGCATATTAATTTATAGTCGTGTAAGGTCTGTATAATGGGGATTCCTTTTCTCCTTATCACATCAAGAATAGATGATGATATCCGACCATATATATTGTGCAGATGTGCTATATCAGGTGAACACTCATTAATTAGCCTTTCAATCTTCTTCTTTGCCTCAAGGGAATAAAATGTCCTTTCTATCCTTTTTATACCTTTAATTATTAAGTTATCATTATCAAGATCACTCAAGAAATATCCGGAATATATAGTCTCTATATTCCTTTTAGAATCAACAGAAAAAGGGATGACCTCATGCCCCTTTTTCTTTAATAACTCATTTGTTGTAATATAGATATAATCTGCACCACCTCCTATATAATGATAATTATGTATGGTCAATACCCTCATCATTTTTCTCTTTTATTTGGTTTACTATACCAATAAAACTAACTATTAATCCCAGAAGGATCCAGAGATATTTATGACGCTGTGTATCAAGGAAGATGCTCTGAATCAGAAAGGCAATAATACTCACCATAAGCCCCTGGCCACAAAAGAGTAGCTCTCTTTCTCGTAGATATTCTAACCTCTTTATTGATTTTAGTAGTCCTCTTATGATTACAAAGATCAGTATAATAAAAGATAATAAACCAATTAATCCTGTCTCTCCCATAATAGAGATATAAAGATTGTGAGGGGTTGCACCATAATCTCTCCCCCAATCCCTGCCCTGGATTATTGGGTAATATTTAAGTGCCTCAAATCCATGGTTTACAGGGCCGACCCCAAAAACTGAATTATCTGCGATTACCTGCAATCCACTCATCCATGCTGCCCCTCTATTGGTGCCCCAATAAGCAAACTCTTCAGTCATTGTCTCTTCATATTTATCCTGAATCTTCATCTTATAAGATTCAGGAAGGAGGAGGGAACCTGCACAAAAGATTAGAATAAAGGTTATAAAGATAGATGCCTTTGTACCTCTGTTTAAACCTTTCATAAAGAGAATGATGAGAAAGAAGATAGACAACAGACCTATTAATCCACCAATAGAATAGGTCAATATAATTCCCACCATAAGGAGAGAAAGAGGGATAATCAAGATGACCCTTTGAATGATATCTTTATATATGAAGAGAAAATAGAAGGCAAAGGGTAGGGCAATAGAGAGCATAAGAGAGGTAAAATTGGGATCATATAGACCAACTCTGGAACGATGAAGTTCCATATAATCCAAGGGATAATTAAATGCAATGTCTATAAGCTCCCACTGGTCTAATAAAACAAAAAAGGTTAAGATAGTCATAGAGATAATTATTACCCATCCTATCTGGATTATATGTTGAGGGGTCTTTATCAGATTAACAATAAGGAAGAATATCAGAAAGATCATAAAGTAACTTTTAAGTGCTAAAAAACTGGTCTTTATATCCTTGCCTAAGATGGTTGATATCAATATTACACAGAAAAAGAGAATCAGATATTTGTAGTAAGGGGTTATTATTATGGGCTCCTTTTTGAAGGTTATGTTTAAATACCATAAAGATAGGATCATAAAGCCTGGTATTATCAGTATTGAAAACCCCTCTTCAAATACCGGGATCAGTAGAAAAAATGGGGTTATACCTATAAATATTAGTAATAATAGATAGGTCTTTTCTATGAATATCGGTATTAAGGCGATTAATAATGTAATACTAACTACTGGTAGACTTACCTTTAGAGGGAGCGATGAGATAGATATCCCCCCTATAAGGGCAAAGAAGAATGATAACATTCCAAGATGATTTGGCCTATATTCTAAATGTAGTAATTGATTTTCCATAATCCAATTAAGTCAAATCCAATTAAGTCAAATATCCAAGTCCTTGAAGTAGCCTTTTAATATCTTCATCAAATTCATAAGATCCAATCACTATTTCAGGGCACCCTAAAGATAAAAGGGATATCCAATTATAAAGCCTTTCCTCAAACTCTCTTCCCTTATCAGTATAAAGGGAGATAATATTATTAAGTTCCTTAGGGTCTTGGATAAGATTATATAATTCATCTTTACCATCTGATCTCTTAATATATTTAAAGGTATTACTCCTGATCATCTTTAAACTATAATCATAGATAGACATATCGAATTTCGGATATCTATCATTTAATCTTCTAATAGGGTTAATGGGTCTTTCATATTCTGCAAAGGTAAATTCTCTGGGATTGGGATCATCCTTTATTCTATGAGGAAGTAGGCTCTTTCCAAAGGGCTTACCCATATATTCAAGATTAGGGGTCACATCAAGGATCTCTAAAAGTGTTGGAAAGATATCAATAGATTGAACCTGCTCAACTATCTTTAATCCTGGGGGGAACAACCTTGGATACCTTATAATTAATGGAACATGTAATAAGGTATCGTATAGACAATATTGATGATCAAATAATTGATGATCTCCAATGTTTTCGCCGTGATCTGATGTAATTATCAATATTGTATCATCTAATATATTCTTTAATAAAAGATACTCAAATATCTCCCTCAGTTTATAATCAAGATATGCAATCTCGCTATCATATAATCCCTGGAAGGCATCAATATCCTTGTTATCTAACCTAAGTCCTCCAACCATATATTTTATAAAGAGACCTTGATCAAATCCTATCACCTTCTCGATCTCTGAGTTACCATCTATAAATCGCTTGATAAAAGATAATGGAGGATGGTAGGGGATATGGGGTTCTATATAATTGACAAATAAGAAAAATGGTTTTGGGGAATTACAGAGATTATCTAAATATCCCTTAATAGTTATATTCACGAAATGTGCATCACTATCATCTATCTTTGATGATGTACCTATCTCTTTTCTATTTATCCCATTGACATAAGATCTATATTTGGACCTAGGAGCTATATCTTCAAAGACCTCAAATCCTCTATTTAAACCAGTGGCATGGCCAATATATGGATTATTAGAGAAGCCCAGTGTTGTATAGCCGTTAACACTCAATACCTCTGCAATAGTAGAAAATTTAGGGTTTAAAAAGGGATTATTATGTCCTGTCTTATGCTGTAACAGATAAAGACCTGTAAAGATTGAGGTATGTGAAGGTAATGTCCATGGAGAGGTAGAGATTGCATTCTTGTATAATACCCCTTCCTCTGCAATTATATCCAGGTTAGGAGTGGTCTTTTTTCTATATCCATAACAGGATAAGTGATCAAATCGAGTTGAATCCATTATGATCATAACAATATTTGGTTTATCTTTCATAATGATCTCTTCTTAAATCTTAAATGGTAATCTTACCCTTTAATACCTTCATATATCCCTTAATGATCCCAATAATTAACTGAAATCTTAGATCTCTATAATGTCTTATTGTCTGAATAATAGCGAGAATGATAAATCCAATCTGTGACCATAAATAGGCCATCTTATTCTTGACCCTTTGAGGCATATTCTTCTTGAAAAAATAATGATAATTAACTACCCTCATTTTTGAATATTCTTCTTGATCTATCCTATTAACCCCTGTTCTCTTATGAATAACCTTAGCATAAGGGGTTTTATATAGTTTATATCTTCTTGAGACCCTGTAAGAGAATTCAACATCCTCATTTAAGGCATAGCCACTTAGATATTCATCAAATCTAAGGTCTTGAAATATCTCTCTTTTATAGCTGCCACAACCATTCATAATCTCCACAGGTATAATCCTTGATGGCCTACATACAAATACTGCATTCCCTGATGGTAAGACCCCACCTTTACCATCAATAATATTATTGCTAAGTAAAAATACCCTTCTAAAGATATCAAGTAGAGGATTAGGGATCGGATCATTTGTAATAGTACCCTCTACCCCTCCAATCCTATTATCCCCTTTTAATCTGTAGACATTCAACATCTCTTCGTTATACTCTCTATACACCACCACATCATCATCTAAAAAGAAGATAATATCCTCCTTTGCATGATCTATCCCTATGTTCCGCTGTCTTGTTAGACCAGGTTCAGTATGTATGTATAAAAGGGGTATCTTGGTATTCGTCAGTATATCCTCTACATCTTCCTTTATATTCTTGATTCTCCCTGCATCAACAATTATCAGTTCATTAGGTAAGATAGTCTGTTTAACTATTGATCTAATACACCTCCTAAGATCATCAGGACGATTCTTTGTGCAGATTATATAAGATGTAGAGAGTCTCATAAGTAACCTAATCCCTTTAAAGAATCCCGAATCTCATCCTTTTCTCCTTCTGTATAGATATTTTTAAAGGAATCATTGGAATCGTCTGATCCGGCCCCTGCATATCTTATCTGATTGGTAGCTAAGAGATCATCCTCAAATATATCAGTAACTACCTTTCCATCCATATCATCAGGTATAGGTATCCCCATTAGATATAATATAGTTGGAGTAATATCAAAGATAGAGGTATTAAAGATGATCTTACCCCTTTTAATATCTCTGCCTATTGCAATAAAGACCCCATTTCTCCTATGATATCCAACAGGGGAAGAGATCTTGGATAAATAGGCCCTCTTTCGTAGAGAGATAAAGGGGGAGATTGGACAGTTGTAATCCTTTGGTATAACAAAGAGATCAGGGGCATATCTGACATACGGACCTGAATAGATATCTTCCCGTTTATATACCTTATCAATTATCCTTTTTCCTGTTTCATTATCTATTATCTCTATCAATCCTTCCTTTATAAACCCTATTAATTCCTCATATTCGCTCCCTGGTGTTACAACGCCCTTTTTGTCTCTTCCTTTTAGATTGATATATATGGCCTGTTCAGAAGGGTGTCCACAATATGCCTTTGTTTTAGACCAATCAATATATCCATCCCCAGGACTATCTGGTATTACTCCCCCCCACAGTTCAGGAAATCCAGATCTCCTTAATATATTTATTTTCTTATGAACAACCTTACTCTTATGAACAATCTTGCTCAAAAGCAATCTCTTCTTATCATATCTCAGTAGCCCCATATCATAAAACCATCTATTCAGGTAAAATTCCTTCCTCTGTGAACCGAATCCATGATCTGATATTATAAAGATGGAGGTCTTATCATCAATATGCCTGATCACATCTCCTAACATATTATCTATACTATAATAACCTTCCATTAATAAAGGTCTTATCTTCTCCCCCTCTCTGGAATTGTAAAATGACCGCTCTTCTTTATCCAGATATTTCCAAAACTTGTGCTGAATCTGATCTAAACCTGTAAAGACAGCCATTAGAAAATCACTTTCATAATTATCCATTAAATAATAGAGCAACTCTCTTCGCCTTTGAATCTGGTGATTGATCCTTTTGGTTAAATTGATAGATTCCTCTTCTGTAAGGTTATTTGATATCGGTAATGGGACATAGATGATATAATCCCCAATATGATCGCTTATCCTTTCTGATAGCTCTCTGGGATAGGTGATATCCTTTGCACCCTTTGGGGTAAGAAATCCTGATATCATAAACCCATTCACCTTCTCAGTAGGATAACTGATAGGGAAATTTATTATCCCAACCTTTTTATCTTCATCACTTAATATATTCCATATCTTCTTTCCCTTTATTAAGGTATTATTTATATAAACCTCATGGGAAAACCCCTCTGATCTTATCAAGAAATGAAATATCCCATGCTTGCCTGGATTCTTTCCTGTTATCATAGATGTCCATGCTGATGGGGTATAGGGTGGAATTGTTGATTCCAGTTCTCCATATACACCCATCTTTAGTATCTTCTTAAGATTTGGCAGTAGCCCCTCCTCAGCCCATGGCAGAAGAAGGTCAAATGTAGCTCCATCCAAACCGATCAGTATGACCTTATTATTTGCCCTGATTTTGTTAAGATTGTGTGGCATAGTCTATTTCCCACTATCTTTAATATATAAGAATCTCTCTTGTCCAATCCAAATAGGCATAAAAGAGAGAGATAGATTACAAGAAAGAGTGAAATAAAGATGAATAATGACCATATATTATCAACAAAGAAGGGTATCTTATTGATAATAGATATGATAGATACACCTATTAAACCAGCAAATAGTGGTTTTAAATAACTCACACTGTATGGATGGATCTTCCATATATAAAATACCTCTATCAGCCTGAGAAGATTTACTATAGTTATTGATAAGGTTGTGGCTATGGCTGCCCCTAATAGCCCGTATCGTGGTATCAATTGATAGTTTAGGATGATATTCAATATACAAACAGATAGATCATTAAAGAGGGAGATATAAGATCTACCCGACATTAACAAGACCAAACCAGAAGGGCCTGTAATGGAATTGATAAGCTGACCAATACTTAATATTATTAGACAACTGTACCCAACAATAAATTCGGTTCCAAAGATAGCCAATATAGGTTTGGCAAAGAATATAAATATTAAGAATAGGGGAAAACTCAAGGTAAATATCCACTTTGTTACTGTTTGAAATAAACCTTCTAGTTGATGCATCATCTCTCTATTGTGGAGATCAGAGATCATCGGAGAGAAGATGGTGTTGAAAGAGCTCAGGATTAGGGACCCTAAAATCGCTATTCTTGTTGTTACATTATATATCCCCACATTTCCAGAATCTGAAAAATAGCCTAACATCAGTGTATCAGTCCACATTATAAGAAAGAGAGAAAAGGTTGAAAACAACTGTGGGAATGAAAATCTTGTAAGCTGTTTAAACTCTAATATAGGCCTATCATTCTTATCTGTTAAGGGAATAAGTCTATTCATAAGATAGAGGGATATACCCATTATTAAGATAATTGTAATGATATTAGAGAGTATTACACCTAATATCCTCCACCCCATATAAAGGAAGATGGCGGCTAATAGAATCTTTAATATCTGCTCACCTAGATCTCGGACATATAGATTGAAATGCATAAGCCTTAGGGAGTGGGTTACCTTTATAAATATATGAGTAATTACAAAGAAGGGAATCGTTAAGGAGAATACCTTTAATACCATTACCAATTCCGGTTTATTAAATAAAAGAGAGATATGTCGAGAGGATAGAAATAACAAGATTGCAATGATAATACTCATTGGTATGGCAATCCATAGAGAAGAGATAATTGTCCCTTTCACCCGTCTTATATCCTTCTTGCCACTAAAGATAGATATATATCTCAGGATCCCAGAATCGAGGCCAAGTAAAGAGATCATAACAGCAAGATTAATAATAGTTATCGCAAGGTAGTATATCCCGACCTCATTCACTATCAAGGTTCTTGAGATAAGGAGTGTGAATAGGATCCCTAGTCCCCTTCCTAAGAGGGTACCACAAAAATTTATCCATGCCCCCTTGGCTATCCTGACTATATCTTGGAGATATATCTTTGTCTCATCATCTTTCATCATCAAGATAACCTCATATTATTTT
>JACRGM010000035.1 GCA_016212345.1 Nitrospinota bacterium | reverse complement strand
TACAGCAGATATCTGATCCCTTATCCTTGCCGCTTCTTCATATCTCATATTATCAGAGGCCACTTTCATCCGTTCCTTTAGGTAGCGGAGTAGATCATCATTCCTCCCCTTTAAGAATAGGATCACCTCCCTCACTATCTTCCAATACTCTTCCTTGGTAACATATCCTGCACATGGTGCAAGACATCTTCCCATCTGATAATTCAGGCATGGCCGTCTCTTATGACTTCCATCTATCTTATCCTTGCTCTGCCTTAGAGGAAATATCTTGTATATTAGTCTGAGTGTCTCTCGGGCCTTCTTTACATGGACATACGGACCAAAATACCTTGCCTTGTCCTTCTTGACCCTCCGGACAATAGACAATATAGGGAATTCTTCATCTGTGGAGAGTCTCAGATAAGGGTACTCTTTATCATCCCTTAACATCACATTGTACTTGGGTTTGTGTTTCTTGATAAGGTTATTTTCGAGTATGAGTGCCTCCACCTCTGTTGCAGTGGTAATACAATCAATATCTGCAATCCTTAATACCATCTGTTGAATCCTTGATGAAAGCCCTCTTTGATCATGGAAATAAGATCTTACCCTAGGATTTAGAGACCTCGCCTTACCAATATAAAGTACATCCCCCTTAATATCCTTCATCAGGTATACGCCTGAGACAGATGGTATAGTATCTAATTTCTCTAAGATATTTGTCATGATTAATTTTATTATAATATATTTCTTTAATGCTTTTAACTTCTTCAAATCTCTTTTCATTAAAGAAATCATTAAAGAAAATATTTGCAAAGATAGAGAATTTATGTTATTAAAAAAGGGGTTGTGTATAATAATACTAAAAAACTCTTGGAGGCCACCTCTTTATTCATCCCTTTCTATCCCCTCTATTAAGAGGGGATAAAGGGGTGTGTTCTTATTCATCCCCAGAGACAAAATGGTGAGTATAAATAAATAAATTAAAGGAGGAAGAGATGGAGCTGGATATGCATTTTTACGGCATTTATGCCCTGGCCCGTGCTGCCGGAGTGAAGCCGGAGATTGCCAAAATAATCGCTTATTCATCTCAATTTGTGGATGATTCTATCGAAGACGAAGCAATCATTCTTAATGATCAAAGCGCAATTATTCCCACCATGACATCACACAAACCCATCGATTATCAGAATACAATCCCGGGAGATCAATGGAGGGTCTGGGTTCCCTTTCACTTTCTTCCTGGTAATGACAGCACAGCAAGGACATTTGTAGAAAAAATGGTTTGTACAAAAAACAGCACTCCTGCACAACAAATTCTCAAATTTGCCTTGAAACTCAGGGAAGAGGTATTAGGGCCCCATCTCGCAGGAATTGTAGCACATGTTTACGCTGATACCTTTTCGCATTACGGTTTTAGCGGACTAAGTAATGAGGGGAATAAAGTAAAAAACGATTCGATAAAAATTTATGTGAAGTCACGTAAAATTTCTAACTATGTAACTTCAAAAGCAGAGAAATTCTTTACAAAGATATCCGGAGTTTTTGTCGAGTCAGTATGTCCAGTAGGACATGGGGCAGTTGCCACTTACCCTGATCGTCCTTATTTACACTGGGAATATGAATATGAATCAGGTAAGAAAGCGGAGAGGAAAAACATGGAAGATTTCACGGAGGCCTGTAGATTGCTCCATGGATTTTTCAGTGAGTTCATAAAAGACAATGCCCTTTATGGTGACCCATTAAAATTGGTTTCATGGAATTTAATACACAAAAAGATTAAAAATATACTGAAACAGGAAGAGCCAATGGTCAATCGTATTAAACTATGGAAGGATGCGATTTCATCCACTAAATTGTTTGAAGTAATAGAAGAAGACAAGGATATAAAATATTCGAAAGAGGACTGGGGATCGGACAGCATCGTACGCCACTTTGCCAAGAGCGGGACTGTGGATAATTGTGATGGTTGTCTTTTTATTCGTGCATCATGGAAATATAGAAATTATGTAATTGACGAGCTATTGCCCGCTATTAGTCTGACCATAGCCCTTTAATTATGCAACCTTATCTTTAGCTACTCCTACAAGTTTTTTAAAAGAGGCAGGATCATTCACTGCCATATCTGCCAGTATCTTTCTATTTAGATCTATCTGGGCACTCTTTAGCCCAGTAATAAATCTATTATATGTTATCCCTTCCTGTCTAGCTGCTATATTTATCCTGATTATCCATAATCTACGAAAATCCCTCTTTCTTCTTCTTCTATCTCTGTAGGCATATTTCAGAGATCTATCCACAGCCTCTCGAGCATCGCGAAAGAGATTTTTTTTCGTTCCTTGAAACCCTTTGGCCAATTTAAGTATCTTTTTTCTTCTCTTCCTTCTACTTGAGCCATCTATTGCCCTTGGCATCTTTTTTCCCTCCTTAATTTTAATCTCATTATATAGATTTCCATATAACAAATTACACTGCGTTATCAGTCGAAATCCTCGACAACGTACTACTCAGTACGCCTTACTCGGATTTCTCCTTCTAGCCTTGTGTAATTTATTATCTGAAAATCTATATTAGGCATAAGGTATCAACCTCTTTATATTCTTCTCATCAGCCTTATCTACTAAATCACCCCTCCTAAGATTTCTTTTACGTTTGGTTGTTTTACTGGTAAGGATATGACTCTTATATGCCTTATTTCTACTTATCTTTCCAGAATTCCTCTTCTTAAACCTCTTTGCCGCTGATTTATTTGTCTTTATTTTTGGCACGATACCCCCCCTTTTAACTTCTCTCTTTACCTTCTATAGATTTCCATATAACAAATTACACGGCGTTATCACTCGAAATCCTCGACGGCGTACCGCTCAGTACGCCTTACTCGGATTTCTCCCTCTAGCCTTGTGTAATTTATTATCTGAAAATCTATATTTCTGACTGATCTTTCTGTTTTGGGATATATTTATTAGGTATTATGATCATTGTCAAGTTTCGCCCTTCCTTCTTTGGCACTTGCTCGATACTCCCAATATCTTTTATATCCTCTGCAACACGTTCCAACATCTTCTCCCCAAGATGTATATGGATAAACTCCCTTCCCTTAAATATTATAGTAATCTTCGCCTTGTCTCCTTCAGCAAGGAATCTTCGCACATGATTTATCTTAAATCGATAATCATGTTCCTCTGTCTTAGGTCTTAGCTTTATCTCTTTAATTTGTATAATCTTTTGTCTTTTCCTTGCCTCTTGACTCTTCTTACTCTGTCTATATTTATACTTCCCATAGTCTATAATCTTACAGACAGGGGGATTTTCATTAGGAGCTACCTCTAATAGATCAAGTCCTTTGTCCTTAGCCATAATCAGGGCATTGGTCGTTGGCATCAACCCTAAGTATTTACCGGTCTCATCGATTACAGCAACCTCCTTGATCCTAATCATTTCATTAACCCGTAATTTTTTAATTATTTCATATCACCTCCCCTCTTAAATAATTAATAGTTATAGTAAGAAGTAAGGAGTAGGCACTAAAAAACTCCCTCCTGCCTTCTGTTTACTGCCTACTGCCTACTTATACAACTCCCTTAGACTCTATCTCCTCCTTCATCATATAAATAAGTTTCTCCATCTCCATTGAACCGAGGTCATTATCCCCTCTCTTTCTTACTGAGACGGTATTTGACTTTACCTCCCTATCCCCAATGATTAGCATATATGGGATCTTCCTAAGTTGTGCCTCACGGATCTTGAGGCCTAGCTTTTCATTCCTTGAGTCTATATCCACCCTAAATGTATGTCTCTTAAGTTCCTCTACAATCCTGTTTGAATATGGAATCTGGGAATCAGTTATGGGAAGGAGTATTACCTGAAACGGAGAGAGCCATAAGGGAAAGGCTCCGGCATAATGTTCAATGAGACACCCAAAGAATCGCTCCAGTGATCCCATTAGGGCACGGTGTATCATGATAGGCTGGTGAGCCCCCCCATCCTCCCCTATATATGTTATAGCAAACTGCTCTGGGAGATTAAAATCCACCTGAATGGTCGAGCACTGCCATGATCTCCCAATGCTATCTTTTATCTTTACATCTATCTTAGGTCCATAGAATACCCCTTCTCCATGATCTATATTATAACAAAGCCCTGATCTTTTAATAGCTGATTCCAATGCCTCTGTGGCCTTTTCCCAATTTTTAACAGATCCAACATACTTATCAGGACGTGTACTCAAATGAACCTCATATTCCATGAATCCAAATGATCTAAGTATATAGAGGGTAAAATCAAGAACACGACTGATCTCTTCATTTAGTTGATCTGACAGACAAAATATGTGGGCATCGTCCTGGGTAAACCCCCTCACTCTCAAGAGGCCATGTAAAACCCCTGATCGCTCATATCTATATACAGTGCCCAATTCTGCCCATCGTATAGGGAGTTCCCTGTAGCTCCTTAAGCGATTCTTATATATCTTGATGTGGAAAGGACAGTTCATTGGCTTGATTATGTAATCAGTTCCATCTATATCCATTGGAGAATACATATTATCACGATAAAAGTCCCAGTGTCCACTAGTATGCCAGAGATTTACCTTGGCTATATGTGGACTATATACAATCTGATAACCATTTTTATAGTGCTCATCGCGCCAAAAATTTTCTATTACAGAGCGTGTCATAGCACCGTTGGGATGCCAGTTGATTAATCCTGACCCGATCTCATCATCCATGCTGAATAGGTCTAGATCCTTTCCCAGTCTTCTATGATCTCGTCTCTTTGCCTCCTCTATTCTATTCAAATAGTCATCGAGTTCCTCTTTTGAAGGAAAGGATGTCCCGTAGATCCTCTGGAGCATCTTATTTTTCTCATCACCCCGCCAATAAGAACCTGCAATACTAAGCAACTTAAATGCCTTTACCTTGCCTGTAGATGACAGATGAGGTCCACGACATAGATCAATAAAGCTCCCCTGTTTATAGATAGTAACAGTATCTTCTTTAATCTCATCTAACAATTCAAGCTTATACCTTTCATCCCTCTCCTTAAATAGATTATATGCCTCTTTTTTGGAGATATTTGAACATGTAAAGGGGAGATCTGCCTTTATAATCTCAACCATACGAGCCTCTATCCTTTCTATATCCTCTGGTCTGAAAGGTTCATCTCGATCAAAATCATAATAAAAACCATTCTCTATGGCAGGACCAATCGATATCTTTATTTCTGGATAGAGTTCCTGAACAGCCTGCGCCATTATATGTGCTGTGCTATGCCTCATTATCTTTAGTGGGTCTTCAGGAGACATATATAATAATCTATAGATTTTAGATTTCCTTAAAAAATATTATTGGATGAATTTTTATCTTTATAGTATAAATAGTAATACTTGATTTGTCAAATGTAATCTTCTGTTCAATCTTCTGTTCATTTGCGATCCACAGTGTCTG
The DNA here is from genome assembly GCA_016212345.1 of Nitrospinota bacterium. Lineage (GTDB taxonomy): Bacteria > Nitrospinota > Nitrospinia > SZUA-224 > SZUA-224 > SZUA-224. Next base: position 87 of record JACRGM010000035.1, on the reverse strand, counting down.
GATTGCATTTTTTTTGGCTTGACAAAAATTAACAATTTACTTGCCCAGTATGCATAGAATGGTATATAATTTTATTGAACAAGATTT
>JACRGM010000228.1 GCA_016212345.1 Nitrospinota bacterium | reverse complement strand
TTCCCAGCACCAGCAATAACCTCATAAAGACTCCCCAATTCCTTTATCCGACCCGACATCCTTTCCAGTTCAATCCTCTTGTTAATAAGTTCCCATCTCAGTCTCTTGATTTCCAGATGCTTTCTTAAGGAATAAAGACTAGATAACAAGATCAGTATCCCAAAGAATCCTAAATATAGAGCTAACTCCTCATTATTATCAGATTGAGAGGTGAGAAAAGGGAAAAGATTGGGCATAAGATAAATAATAAATAAGAAGGTCAAGAGGAGTAGAATAAAGAGCGTGAAAAGCCAAAGCTCCCAATCCTTTTTGTCGATATTTATTAATTCAGGATATATTTTCTGTAAATAATATCTTCTTTGCCCCATATCTCCTTTTCATACGATATTATAGTGAACGACTTTAAAAAGTTGACATTATTCACCCTCCCCTTAATCCCCTCCTCTGATCTATTTCTTATCTTCCATACCACGGATTGCCACTGTTGTTCGTGAAAAATCAGACCATGCCATTTCATCCTGGTTTATGGCCTTAGGTTCTACCCTCATTATAAGATATTCTATAAAGTCGAGTACCTCTAACTGAAGTGATTCAGGTAGTTTTTGTGAAGAATTATAGATCTTCTCTGTTATATTCTCTATTATATTCATAGTTTACCCCTTAAATTAGTGTAGATTGTAGAAGATATTTATACTTTGATTAATTTAATATTAATATAATAACTAATAATCAATAAATCAAATTCACATTAAAGGACCTGTAAAAATTCAGCTTACTGCAGAGAACGCAGAGTACGCTGTTGTGCGAGTGCAATGCACTGAGTGAGCGATATAGATTTTCAGATAATAAATTACACAAGGCTAGAGGGAGAAATCCGAGTAAGGCGTACTGAGCGGTACGCCGTCGAGGATTTCGACTGATAACGCCGTGTAATTTGTTATATGGAAATCTATAGGAGAAGACTGTGATTCAGACAGTAGACTATAGACAGTTGTAATTATAGGCTATTGTGCTGTTATTCCACCGGATACAATAAATGCCATAACCCTACCACCTTCAGCACTTATTGGTGTAACCTGATCTTTAGGAACAACTATCAGATTCCCTGCAAAGTTATAGGACTGCGGGAGATAAACAGCAACGCTATCAGCCAGTCCAATGTTGTTTAAACTCTCGCGTGTGACAAAGCCTATAACCCTGATGTTGCTCTCGGGTGAAAGTGCGACGAATACAGGCTTATTGAATCCCTTCTTTTCGCCGACAAATGCTCCAATGAGATCTTTTATGGAGGTGTAAATCATCTTTACAAGGGGCAGACGGCTAAAAATCCGGTCTATAAGACGAATTAGCCCCTTTGTTAGAAAATTAGAGGCAATAAATCCTATTGCGGTTATTATCAGGATAGTTGCAGCAAATCCCATCCCCGGTATTTCAAATCTAAATAGCCTGTCGATTTTTACAAATATGATGTAAATTACATAGATTGTTGCAACCAGCGGAACCAGAACTAAAAGTCCTTCAAAAAAGTATTTTGTCAGTTTCTTCATGAAGATCTCCTTATGTAGATTTTCAGATAATAAATTACACAAGGCTAGAGGGAGAAATCCGAGTAAGGCGTACTGAGCGGTACGCCGTCGAGGATTTCGACTGATAACGCCGTGTAATTTGTTATATGGAAATCTATGGATCCTTTTCCCGATATTTTACATAAATACGGAACACCCTTGATGATTAGGATATATGCTGTAAGAGTTCTATTAGTACACCATTAGTACCTTTTGGATCTAAGAATGTAACGAGTGTGTTACCTGACCCCTTTCGAGGTACTTTATCTATAGATTTAATACCCCACTTTTTTAGGATAGAGAGGGAGGATTGGATATCATCTACCTCAAATGAGATATGATGGATCCCCTCACCCCTCTTTTCTAAGAAACGACTAATCCCTGTTGAGGGAGAGACAGGTTCAATCAATTCTATACTTGAATCACCAGCAGATAGGTGTGCTACCTTAACACCATAGCTTGGTATATCTTCAATCTCCCCTCCTTCCATCCCAAAGGAGGAATTATAGATGGCGATTACTCTCCTGATATCTTTGACTACTATCCCAATATGATCTATCTTTTTAATCTTCGATTTCCGATTTCCGATTTCCGATTTATTATCTTTCATGAAGATACCTCTTTATCCTCTCCAAAAGGGTATATTCGATATTCAGGTTGTTATTCATACCACTCCCTAGAACGATATCAGGTTTGATCTTACCATGAAAATCAGAACCCCCTGTTATTAACAGACCAAGCTCATTACTGATCTTGATCAGGTTCTCTGTCTGTTCCTGTGTATATGTACTATAATATGTCTCTACCCCCATAAGACCTGATGATTTGAGCCCTGATATTGTCTTCCTCAGATCATTATAGTTCGATATATAAAGATAGGGGGGATGAGCAAGGACAGGGATACCACCTGTATTAAGGATCAATCCTATGGCATCCTCTGGATTGAATCTCCCCTTTTCTACATATGCAGGTTTTCCCTTGCCAAGGAATCTGTCAAATGCCTCATCAAAATCCTTGACAAATCCCTTCTTGGAGAGTATCTCAGCAAAGTGGGGGCGACCTACCTGACCATCAGCAACAGCCTTAACCTCGTCATAGGTAATCTCCATCCCAAGATCATTCAGCCTCTTAACGATCTTTGTATTCCTGATATCCCTTTGAGACTGGAGAAAGGCCAATCTCTCAAGGAGGGTCGAATTGTGATAATCTATATAATAGCCTAACATATGCATCGTACCAATATTGAAATCAACACTTATCTCGACCCCGGGGACTACCTCTACACCATATTTATCCCCTGCCTTAATCCCTTCCTCTATCCCCCTTATATTATCATGATCTGTGATTGCCACAGCAGAAAGCCCTAGAGATGATGCAAGCCTCACTAGTTCCTTAGGAGTGTAGGAACCATCAGATGCAGTTGTATGTGTATGAAGATCAATCCTTTTCATTTTCTGTATCAATACGCCTCATTCCAATCCCTTCCCCAGTGTATATCAACGGTTATTGGCACAGATAGCTCCATTACCCCCTCCATCTCCTCCCTTATAAGTTCTATCATGGTCTCCTTCTCATCTATAGGTACCTCAAAGACCAGTTCATCATGCACCTGAAGTATCATCTTTGATCTCAGGCCTCGTCCCCCAAAGGTCTCCCTCTTCATCCTCCTTGAGATATTTATCATGGCCATCTTTATGATATCTGCTGCAGAGCCCTGGATAGTGGTATTTATGGCAGTCCTCTCTGCAAACTCCTTTATCTGTCTGTTTTTGCTCTCCATGTCAGGGAGATATCTCTTACGCCTTAAGAGTGTTGTTACATAACCATTCTCATAGGCCTCTTTAATAGTCCTGTCTATATATTCCTTCACCCTTTTATAAAGAGAGAAGTATCTCTCGATAAATTCCTTGGCCATCTTTTGTGACACCTTCAAATCTCTGGATAGACCGTAAGGGCTCATCCCATATATAATCCCAAAGTTTACAGCCTTTGCAATCCTCCTCATATCAGGTGTAATCATCTCTGGGAATACACCAAAGATATCTACAGCGGTTCTGGTATGTATATCTTCACCATCTCTGAAGGCCTTTATCAGGGTCTCATCCCCTGATAGATGTGCAAGTATACGGAGCTCTATCTGTGAATAGTCAGATGAGACAATAATAGACCCTGATTCGGCGATAAACCCCTTTCGTATCTCACGGCCGATTTCAGTCCTTATAGGGATATTCTGCAGGTTGGGATTGCTACTGCTTAGTCGACCTGTTGCTGTGACGGTTTGATTAAAGGATGCATGTATCCTCCCTGTAGATGGGTTTATCATTGTAGGGAGGGGATCAACATATGTTGATTTTAGCTTCATCAGTTGTCGACAGGCAAGGATATCTGCTGGTAGCCCGTTTTCGTTTTGGATGGCCAATTCCTCTAACACTTTTACATCTGTAGAATATCCTGTCTTGGTCCTCTTTATAGGCCTTAGCTTTAGTTTATCAAAGAGTATTGTAGCGAGTTGTTTAGGTGATTTTATATTAAACTCCTCCCCTGCTCCAGCATATATCCTTGAGACATATTGATTTATCTCCCTATCTAGATGCTTTGACATCTCTTCCATAAAATCCTTATCAATCTTAACCCCATTTATCTCTATCTCTGCAAGTACATCTATCAATGGGAGCTCCACCTCGTGATATAACCTTGCTACCCCATCCCTTTCTATTAGGGGTGAGAGGATATTTGTCAATTTGAAGGTGATATCTGCATCATTGCAGGAATAATTAGCTGCATCCTGTATATCTACCTCTTGAAAACTGATCTCCTTGGCCCCCTTCCCTACTACCTCACTGTATGAAGTCATTCGATAATTGAGGTATTCTAGAGCGATATCCTCTAGGTTATGGTTATGCTTGGATGGGTTTATGAGGTATGAGGCAACCATTGTATCAAATGTAATCCCCTTTAGGTGTATCCCTGTCAAGGAGAGGACAATTATCTCATACTTGATATTCTGTCCATATTTCTCTATCTTCTCGTTCTCAAGGATCGGTTTTAGCATCGAGAGTAGATATTCGCTATTGAGCTGTTCTGGAATCCCTTGATAATTGTGTCTGATAGGGATATAGAATGCCTCATCCTCTTTAAATGATATGGAGATACCTACTATTGTGGCCATTACAGGCTCTTTATGGGTAGTCTCGAGATCAATGCTAAAGCCCTTTGTCATCTTTAGTCTCTCTATCAATCCTTCAAAATCCTCTCTTCTCAAGATGATCTTGTAGTCTTTATCAGATACATCCTCCTTTGGCGTCAGGTCTTTAAAGAGGCTGACAAATTCTAGCTCCTTAAAGAGCCTGATCACCCTATCTTGCACCATCTCTCTTCTCTTTAACTCATCCATATCAATATCTATATCAATATCGGTTACAAGGGTACTGAGCCTCCTGCTCAGTTGTGCCTGATCTTTATGCCTTAATAATCTCTCCTTTAACTTGGCATTATCTATCTTTTCAACATTATCAAAGAGGGTCTCGATATCACCAAACCTCTTTATCAGGGTTGTTGCTGTCTTGGGTCCTATCCCAGGAACCCCAGGTATATTATCAGATGTATCTCCCACCAAGGCCATCACCTCTACTACCCTCTCTGGCCCTACACCAAATCTCTCTATAACCTCCTCCTCCCCGTATAATCTATTCTTGAGTGTATCTAACATCTTCACATTTGGTGAGATCAACTGCATCAGATCCTTATCCCCACTTACAATAGTCACCTGATATCCCTCTCTCTCCCCCCTCTTTGCCATTGTCCCTATGATGTCATCTGCCTCATACCCTTCTATCTGCAAGATAGGTATATTAAATGCCTTAACAAGATCGTAGATATATGGGATCTGAGGGATAAGATCCTCTGGCATAGAAGGGCGGTGGGCTTTGTACTCGGCATACTCCTCTTCCCTGAAGGTCTTCCCTTTTGCGTCAAATACGATAGAGAGATAGTCTGGGCCTTCCTCCTTAAGTATCTTTAAGAGCATGATAGCAAAGCCGTAGATCGCATTAGTTGGGAGACCCTTTGAGTTAGATAGATACTCTCTTATTGCAAAGAATGCCCTGTAGATATAAGAAGAGCCATCAATTAGGTATAGACGCCTTTTATAGATTTCCATATAATAAATTCTACCTTTAGCAGTGTTTCTAATATATAACATTATAATACTAAATTAGCAATTATTTATAGTGTATGAATCGTACGTGTGAGCGACTTACCCACTTCATAGTCGTTTATTCCTTCGCTGATTGCGTTTGTGTGATAAGGATTGCGGCACGGCCCAAATCCTGACCGAACAGGACAAACTGGAGTGCCAACGACACTCCAGCCAAGACAAATTGCTTAATCGGGCCAAATCGTGGCATCAGGCAGTGACTTCTTCCCTAATCTTTATTTCTAATCCGTCAATTTTACGAATTGGAAGATTTTTATATATCCGAAATAATATCCATTCCTCTAAAATTTCCTCCAATTCATTCCTGCACTCTTCCAGTGTACGAGTATTGGCATAAACGCCTTGGCATTCAGGGATTTCACCGTAAAATGAACCGTCATCTGACAGTATCTCATAGCAGGCATGTTCCATTGCCTTTTGTATGTATTTTGTTAGCATTTGAACCCCCTTTCTTTTTTAGCCGAATGACAAAGCTCACTGGTGGCTATGGAGCACAGCGGCACTAGCCATCCAGTGCAGCGCCTTGTGCGGGGCTTTTATACATTTTTATTTTAGAATAGATATAATTCCGCTGAATAGTAACACAATCAGTCCCAAACAAAAATTCACTTTGACCAAATTCAGGGACAATTTCTGTAAAGATGCTTTTTGGGAAGCAGGTTCTGTTCGTGCAATCCTGGGAGCTAATACCAAGCCTCTATAAAAATGGACAGCGACCAT
>JACRGM010000034.1 GCA_016212345.1 Nitrospinota bacterium | reverse complement strand
CCACCTATGTTTAGGTCTTTTATACCTGTTATGTCTTTGCAATAGCTATACCACTTCAAATGCTCTCTTTAATACACTATAAATCCTAATAAAATCTATATTAATACACCTATTTATGATAAAGGTATTAATTCAATAGTGAAAAGATGGTAGGAAATTCTATCATCGGGTAGGTATTTTTTGCCTATCTATTATCTATCTGAAATAGGAGAGGAATTTGAGAAAAAAGATTTGGAAGGAAAGCTTGAGGAATAAATAAAGTCTGCCGATACCGTTCTAATGGTTGTAGAATTTCCGAGACCTCTAAATTACTGTTGACCTAATTTTTTTCGCTAATCTTATGTCGGAGTTATAGACAGGGTATTATAACCCTTGACAGATCATAATATCCCTACTATTATTAAAATATATTATATTTTAGTAAGGATATTTATGTATATCCAAAGGGATTTAGAAAAAAAGATAAAGAAATACCTTTATACTCCAGAAATCATAGCCGTTGTGGGAGCCCGACAGGTAGGAAAGACAACACTTCTGAAGCATATTCAGAAAGATATTGAAAACTCAACATTTATTACCCTGGAAGATGCACAGATAAGGGCCTTATTTAACAGAGATATTAACTCCTTCATTGAACTTTATATTAATCCTTACAAATACATCTTTATTGATGAGTTTCAATATGCCAGAAATGGAGGTCAGTCTTTAAAATTTATCTATGATACAGTTAAAGATAAAAAGATCTTTATTTCAGGCTCTTCAGTCCTTGAGTTAACTGTAAGCACAGTAAAATATTTAGTAGGAAGGATCTTTTCTTTTACTTTATATCCACTTACTTTTCAGGAATACCTAAGTTATAAGGACGCCAATCTTTATCATTATTATAAGGAGACTGGCAAAGAAAAGAAGTTAGATGGTGTGTTAATTGAGAAATTCCATTCCTTATTAGAAGGGTTTATCGTTTATGGGGGTTATCCTCGGGTAGTAATTTCAAATGATTATGAGGAAAGAGAGGAGGTCTTAAAAAATATTTTAAACATCTATCTTTTAAAAGATGTAAGGGATATTCTCGGGTTAACAGATGATTATAAGGTACTTAGTCTTATTAAGGCATTGTCACTCCAGATTGGAAGTGTTATTTCTTATCAGGAGCTCTCAACTACTACACAACAGGGCTTTCCGTCTCTTAAAAAATATTTAAACCTCCTAGAAAAGACATATATTATCCAATTGTTAAGGCCATTTTTTACAAATAGGAGGACAGAACTTGTTAAAAATCCAAAGGTTTATTTTTATGATACAGGATTAAGAAATACTGTAATTGGTGATTTTAAAGGATTGGATTCGAGACAGGATAAGGGTGTTTTATATGAAAATTTCATCTTTACAGAGCTGATCAAAAAGGATATTGCCTTAAACTACTGGAGGACAAAGTCAAAGGCAGAAGTAGATTTTATTATCAATAATAAAAAAGCTGTGGAGGTAAAATCTACCTTATCTAAACCTGTAATTGGAAAATCACTTCTTAGTTTTATAGAAAAATATCACCCTAAAGATGCCTTTATATTCAATGATGATATCTTTGACACAATCAAAATGAACGATACAGATATTCATTTTTTATACCACTTTTCACAGATTTTGGACATTTCCTCAAGATAAGGGCTGGGTCAAAAATAACTGGTGGATTTTAAGGTATAATCACATTATCTGAAAGGGGGCAAATTATGAATACAGAATATACCGCAGTAGTAAAGCAAGAGGGAGAGTGGTGGATTGGATGGATAGAGGAAATTCCAGGGGTGAACTGTCAAGAACGTACTCATGAAGAGTTAATGGAAAACCTTCGGGTTACCCTGAAAGAGGCCCTTGAATTCAACCGTAAAGACGCGCTTGCTGCAGTAGGAATGGGATATGCGGAAGAAAAAATTGCTATATGAAACGCAATGATCTGTTGAAGTATTTACGGTCGCAAGGATGTGATTTAGGTTTAAATGGGCTCGTTAATCTCTGATAGCAGATATCTACCTAGTTCCTCAAAACGTTCTCTTTTTCTATTATAAAAAGGGAGTAATCTTTGATATTCTTTTATCTTATCTGAATCCTTTATCTCTTTAATATGGATATCTTTTGGAAGCCTCTTCTTTATATTGTGATAGGCGCCAATAAAAAGGATACCTCTTTCGCTGGGATTTAAGGTCTCCTCTATCCTTTTGGCAATAAAATTATCCCTTTTATCTAAGAGCCTATTTTTGATTAGCTTATATTTTATAAATGCAATCAACCTATGAGTAATAGATCGGGACCGGATTATGGCAAGTAACCTATCGCGCTCCTCCTTAACAAGATTAAAATCCTCTGTCTTAACTAAATGAGCCCCTCTTTTAAGGAGATTTGAGACTAACTCATAATTTTTGCTTCCTGATTTTACCCCTTCTTCAACTATCTTCTCCCCCACTTCTCCCTCTGCTACCATTCCATCCTGGTATATCTTTACCCCAGATACATCTACAGAATCAAAATAATGTGATATAACATCCCAAAAGCCTTCAACTGTCTTTATATGTCTTTCCCAGAGCTCTTTACCTAGGTCTGTTATACCTATCTTACTTACATCCTTTGCTATAGAGCCAAGATCTGTACTCGAATGTATAATGGGGACATAAATCAGTCTCTTCATATTACATCAGATCCCCTAAAGGACCTAAACTTAGATTCAATTCTTCATCTTTAAGACCAAATATCCCTTTAAGTTCTTGCATCTTATCTTCTAATTTCATCAAGGTCTCACCAATCCTTTCTACCTCTTCATCGGTGAGAGAGCCTGATTCTACCCTTCTCATAGCCTGTCTTTCCAAAAGTCTTCTAATTAACTCTATAAGTGTTAGGACTAACTTAGCTAGACCCTTTTCTACATTTTGGGGATTAGCATCAATCCTTTTGGGAAGGGTATCATCTATCTTCTTTAGCTCTTCAATAAATACCCCAGGGGAATCTGTTTCGATCCTTTTATGCATCATCCTTCTTTTCTTTAAATGACCTTAGGTATGATAAAATTGTAAGGAGGCCAGGGACCGCTGAATAGATATTTAAAGTCGTTGAAGCTACTCTTTAATTGTTCGAATGATCGTCTAAAATCATCTTGCCTTTCTTTCTCAACCAGATAATAGGCATTCAGAAGGAGATTTTCACTTTTAAGTCTTTCAAGCCTCTTTTCAGTGACAGATAGACTAAAAAGATTATCTATAACTGCAATGCATCTCTCTGCCTCATCTTCGAATCCCTTGGTTATTTTATACCTTTTAAACCTCGCTTTTATAAAATCCTTCCCAGGCGAATCGCCCGATATAGATGCTGGATAATCGTCTTTAGGATAGTTATTCATTATACGCTCTCTTATCGTATTGCCAGGCCAGATCACCTTTATACCAAACTCTATCTTATTACGAAGTCGGTCTAAATTCTCTATGAAGTCACTGTAATACCCTTTTATCACAGAAAGGAGATCCTCCTCTTTGTCAAAGAGGGTAAGGAATCTGACAGGCAAGAGAGTAAAATCTTCCATCAAGGTTTCTACAACCCCCTCATGTTCTATAGCACGGTCTATGCTTATATCTTGAACCTGTCCATTAAGTTTGCTTACAATTAAACCTATATCACGATAAGGTATATTATAAACAGAGGCCTTTTCTAATCCTTTGATCGCTTTCCTTATCTTATCATTCGAATCTATTATAGCGTAGAGATATACCCTCATCAAGTCGGCTCCTGCATTGGGCCTTCAATCGGAGCACCTCTTAAGTGCGTAATAGTCTCCACTGAACTAAGCAATACCCTTAACCCTAGATATATAAGATCGACATCAGCAACAGAGATTGTTATATCTCCGACGATAACCACACCTTTATTTAAAACCCTATCTAAGACCTCTAAGAGGGTTACATCTTTTGATCTTGTAACAACATCTTTCATAGTCATTAACTCATTAACTCACCAACAAAATTATAAGGTGGCCAGGGGCCAGTATAATCAAGATTAAGGCCATTATTATTATATCTTGTGTTAAGGCCATCTACTGCTTGGACAAACTCTAGTACCCTCTCTTTTTCAACTAAGAATGCCGAATTTAAGACCATCTCCTCTTTCCTCTCAGTTACCTCTTTGGGTAACAACTTATTTATCTGCTCATCAGAACTAAGCTCCTTTAATATCTCAAAACTCACCTGGCTATATTCATTGATTCTCTTATTTACACCTTCTCTTATCAATTCATCTCTCTTTTTTTTTAGAAAATATCCCTTGCCAGGGGAGGAGAGATTGATCTCCTCTTTGATCTTTAGGATATCACCATCTTCTTTAATAATTCGCTCTTTTAGCCTATCTATATCGCAATAGATCTTTACTCCCCATTCCTCTTTACTATCTAGATACATTAGATTATCATTAAATCTCTCTATATATTCCTCAAGCATTCCTTTTAGATTATCTTCGGTATTGAATATGGTCCCAAACTTAAAGGGAATAACAGAGCTATATGGTATAATCCTTTCTATTACATTTTCGTGTATCTTTACCTTTGCCTTAATCCACTCTATATCAGATAGATTCTTCTTCAGATTCTCCTCGCTAAATTCATCCTCTGAGACCTTACTAACTACAGCATAAATGCCATGATGGTGGACATAATAGATATTACCCCCATCCAAACCTTTAAGATTCGGTCCCTTCTGGCTAACACAATAGAGATATATCAACTCTTTGATCATCTAAATTAGCCGCCATCATTTGGTTGTCTTTGATGATTCCTTGCGCTCATAGGATTCAACTATGTTGCTATTTAATTTAACAGCATAGATATTCTTATCTTGTACCCTTGTAGGAAGGCCAAGGGACTTTATAAAGGAACTCTCCTCATATGCCTCTACCTCGGTCTCCCAGCCATCCTCAACCTTTCTAGCCTTAATCACCTTTACATCCTCTACTTTAAGGGTCCTCTTTAAAAACTCAGTAACCACATCTCTGACCTCCTCTATATTTTCTATCATTTCTATATCCCCTCCTCCTTTGCCTTCCTAATAGCCTCTAATCGTGCTAAAAGTACCTTCTCCTGTTTCTCATATTCCTCCTCACTTATTTCATCCATTTCAAACCATAGCTGCAATTCCATAAATTCTTCTTTTATCCGCCCCTCATCTGAGAATTCCCTTTCTGCCACATCATTAATCTTATCACCTAACCAAGCCAAACCTTTTAATGGGGCAAGTAATATATTATCAATCAAAAACATCTTTAATATTCCTCTGAAAATACCCCCTCACCCTTACCCTCTCCCCAAAGGGGAGAGGGAGCTGAGGGTTCCTCTGAAAATACCTTTTTTCAAGGGCAGGCACAAGGCCTGCCCCTACATATCTATTTATGGTTTTTCATACGAAAATACCTTTATAACACACCCCCAACCCCTCTTAATAGAGGGGAGTTCTAAAGTTTCCCCTCTAAAAAGAGGGGATTAAGGGGTGTGTATTTTCATGCTCCTTTGTGCCTACTTTATCGGCATAAGGATTTCCTCTGTATTAATTACCAAATTAACAAAATTAAATGGCGGGACTGTCCCTATATATTTAAATTTGATCTTATCACCATATCTTGCATCAAGTTTCTGAACATTCTGGTCAAACTCTCCTTCTTTATCTTTATTTACTAAAAATGCAGCATTTATGATCATCCTTTCACCGTAGGTGGGATTAATCTTTATATCCTCTGCCATGGGCATTAAGATATCCCATATCTCTTCTTTACATCTTCCCTTTTCCTTTTCTAATGCCTGCTCCACCAACCTTCCTATATCTATAGATTGATAATATGAGACATTGGAAGGCAACTTCGCAATCTTCTCTTTTAAGACCCTTATCTCTTCATATCTCTCTAAGATATCCATAAAAATCGCATCCTCTTTAAATATTGCCTTCAGCCCTAGTTCTCTTTTGCCTTCAAACTTATTAAGTAACCCCTTAAATCTGTCATATTCCTTTTCTGAAATCTTTTTAATCTTCTCTTCATTCTCAACAATTGTACCAAACCGGACTGGTAAAACAGTATATTCCTTCATTACCTCCTCAATTGCCCTTTCATGGGCAAGTAGATTTTCTCTTGATACTGAATATTCTATTATTGGAGAATTGCTCACTACCATTGCGATATCGTCAAGGCAGATTGTATACAATTCATCTTGCCTACCACCAATCCCCAGTCTACCAAAGGTCTTAGGTTCTCTATCAGCTATTATGCAATATATATACCTTCCTTCCTTTTCCATAATCACTCCCTTATCTTAACTAATATTACATTCTTATTAAATTCCTCCTTATTGAAGGAATAACCTACTCCTTGACCTGACCTTTCGCAGGATAGGCAATAGTCAATGAGTATCTTATAGGCCTTAGTTACATCATCGAATTCCCTCTCTATATTAGGGAGATTCGGATTTTTATCAGGGTGAAGATAAGAGGCTAAGCGATAATAGGTCTTCTTAATCTCATCTTTATTGGTAGCGTAATTTAGGCCAAATCTCTTCCTTGCCCAATCTATCTCCTCAAATCGCATCTTTTTTACCTCAAGTGTATAAAAACTATAGGTAGGAAGTGGACCTACACACCTAAAATTTAATCTCTCTCTAAATTCAACATTTAGCCCTTCTATCTTTCCATAAAGATACCTTTGTTTAGATCTTTCTATAAGAAAGGCTGCATTAATAACCATCTTATCATCCATAAGTTCATGGATCTTACTATCCTGATAAATAGGGTTTAGGGTATTTTGTATCCCTTCGGCATATCTCTTTCTCTTTTCATCTAGTGCCTCTTTAACCATAACCCCTACCCTCATCTGATCGTCTATAGATACACCATTAGGACTATCTAATACCCTTTCTTTAAATTCCCTAATCTCTTTCTCCTCTCCAACTTCTTTAAGTACTGAAGGGAAATCAGCCCATGTGGCAACAATATCGATCTCTATCTTGTCCTGTACCTCTTCAGCTATCTCTTTTATAAGACTATATCCCTTATTTAAGACATCCCTAACCTCAGTTTCATCAACGGCAAATGTCCCTAATCTCATAGGGATGATTGCAAGACCTAAACCCATAATCCTTTCATTAACCTTTTGATGTTTAACTAAAAGTCTTGCTAGGGCATCTCTATGCATATAGGTATAATCAACTATATCTGAGTCACTTACTACTGCTGAGATATCCCGATAAGGGATAGTATAAACCATGTTAGAGATCCTCGATTCCTGGCCAGATTCCATATCTCTGACAGGATAAACCTCCTCACAGTCAGTGGCTCTATAAGGCATGAAAGACCCTTCTCCATTAGAATTTATAATTCCATAGATATATTTTCCTTGCTTACCCATAATGTAGATCCCTACACCCATTCCACAAAAGCACGGACAAACAAGTTTGTCCATGCCACCCCAGTTTTATATAAATTTTAAATCCTAATATCTAATAAAAATACCCCCTCAATCCCCTTGAGGGGGGAGGCTGGGTGGGGGTGTGATCCAATTTTCATCCTCCTTTGTGCCGACTAAGGTCGGTATTCGGTATGAGGATCTCCTTTTTGGTTGTGGATCAACTTAATCGCCTCTTCAAAATGCCTATTTGAAATCTTAAGCCCTGTGCCTTGACTTGTGCCCTTCCCTCTCTGGTTGATGAATTCCCTTATCGCCAACATAGAGGCCCTTCGGCAGATAAACTCAATATCCGACCCCACCCAACCTTCAGTCTCTTTTGCTAAGTCTATTAAATTGACATCCTTAGCAAGCGGTTTATCTTTAGTATGTATCTTGAATATCTCTTGTCTGGTTTTATCATCTGGTTTATGTAACTCAAGCAAAAGGTCAAATCTCCCACTTCTCAATAATGCTGGATCGACTAAATCCAATCTATTGGTAGCGGCCAAGACTACTACCCCTTTAAGTTCCTCAATCCCATCCATCTCTGTTAAGAATTGACTTATCACCCTCTCTGTTACATGTGCGTCTGTGCTACTTGAACCCCTTCGAGGGACAAGACTATCTATTTCATCAAAAAATAAGATACTAGGTGAGGCATGTTTTGCTGTCTTAAATACCTCACGGATTGCCTTTTCACTTTCTCCCACATATTTTGAGATAAGAGAAGGGCCTTTTACCGAAATAAAGTTTACCCCACTTTCATTAGCTACTGCCTTGGCCAAGAATGTCTTCCCTGTCCCTGGGGCCCCATAAAGGAGTATACCTTTAGGTGGATTTGTATTTGCCATCTTAAAGATCTCTGAATGCTTAAGTGGCCACTCTATCGCCTCTTTCAGCTCTTCTTTTATATCCTCTAAGCCCCCCACATCTTCCCATTTGACATCTGGGACCTCAACAAAGACCTCCCGTATTGCTGACGGCTCAACCTCTTTCATTGCCTCCAAGAAATTATCCATTGTCACCTCTATCTTCATTAGTGTCTCATAAGGGATATCAGCCATCTCAAAGTCGATCTTCGGTAATATCTTTCTTAAAGCAGACATCGCAGATTCCCTTGCCAGTGCCTCTAAATCCGCACCTACAAATCCATGGGTAATTTCGGCTAATTTTCCTAAGCTAACATCCTCTGATAGAGGCATACCCCTTGTGTGAATCTGTAATATCTCTAATCTCCCATTTTTGTCAGGGATAGGGATAGCGATCTCTCTATCAAATCGGCCTGGCCTCCTCAGGGCTGGATCTACTATATTAGGGAGGTTGGTTGCAGCGACGACAATAACATTACCCCTGGACTCTAATCCATCCATTAATGCCAAGAGTTGGGCTACTACTCTGCGCTCAACCTGTTTTTCAGCACCCATATCTTCCCTCTTTGGGGCAATAGCCTCAATCTCATCTAAAAATATAATAGCAGGGGCATTTGCCTGAGCCTCCTGAAAGATCGAACGTAGTCGTCCCTCGCTCTCACCGTAGAATTTACCCATAATCTCAGGCCCACTTATACTGGTAAAATAGGCATCTGTTTCATTAGCCACTGCCCGAGCAATCAAGGTCTTTCCTGTCCCAGGTGGTCCATAAAGAAAGACACCTTTGGGCGCATCGATCCCTAATCTCTCAAATACTTGAGGATATCTTAATGGTAGTTCAATCGTTTCCCTAATCCTTTGGATCTGTGGGGTAAGTCCACCGATATCTTCGTATGAAACCTTGGCTTGTATAGTCTCCTCTAACCCTTTTGTCTTCATCTCTATTAAGGTAGTTGGGCTTATCAAGACTACACTATCAGGAGGAAGAGTATCCTGTACCTTAAAGTCACAAGACCTTGACCCAAAGAGTGTAGCCCTTACCCTATCTCCAATAGTTACAGGCAATCCCTCTATAAGTGAGCCGATATATTTAGTGTCTTTGTCTCTTGTAGATAAACTGGATACAGTCAAAGGAGAGAGTATAATCTTCTTTGCGACTTTATAACCGATTCTATGGATCGTTACCTTTTCGTCCAGTCCAACCTGTGAATTTTCTCTGGATATCCCATCCATTTGGATAATCCCTTTCCCTCTATCTTCAGCATAACAGGGCATCACCTTAGCAGGGGTCTTCCTTTTACCTTCAATCTCTATAATCTCACCAACCTCTAATCCCAGGGTCTTCATATCTTCAGGGTCAATCCTTGCAACTGCCCTACCTACATCCTTTGATAAGGCCTCCTTGACTCTTAGGGTTAAGATTGTGTTCTCTTTTTTCATTATTGAAATAAAATATCCTTAAAATTATTCAAGGCCTCTACCCCTTTAACCTCTCGAGGCTGTAAAAAGGTAATTGTCAGCCTTAAATTACTGAATCTTGTCCTTATTCGATCTATATATCTCTCCTGTTCTTTTCTTCTTTCTCTACAAAATGGACAACCATTTGACTCTAATACATTATTTACCACTAACTGCCTTACCTTTATCCCATATCTACCTAATGTTTCTATTAATCTCTCTGTCTCTAAGATCGCCATATCCTCCGGTACTGTTACCACGATAAATTCACACCTTTGATCATCCCGGAGTAGACCTTCAATCCTCTTTACACTCCTTTTCATACTTAATAGAAAGTCATCACCTTCATCAGGTTTATATCCCCCAGAAAATCTTTCTACCATATACCTATATTTCCACCTCAACTTTGCCATCACCTTAATCCAGTCATCTAATAATTCAGGTAAGGTTAAAAGTCTTAAGGCATGGCCCGTAGGTGCTGTATCCCCAATGAATTTGTCAAACCTTGCCTCCTCAATGAGGTCAACCATGGTCTTAAATCCCATTATCTCATCTATACCAGGGATGGGTAAGGCAAAGATAGAGTTGATATCTTCCTGATCTAAATAGGTAGAGGTATCTAATATCTTTCTTATTTGGTCTTCATATTGTATCTTAAATCTAGAAAAGGCCTTTTTTGAGTTTATTTCAAGGGCACTTAAATTTTTTATCCCTTGTACCTCTTTTATTTCATCGCCGATCTTCTGGCCCAAACTATCAGAAAGTGAATGTGCTGGGTCTGTTGAAAAGATTAGTGTCTTAAAATCCAATGATAAACAGTAAAGGGCTGTACTTGAGGCACAGGTTGTCTTTCCTACCCCCCCTTTGCCACCAAATAATATCAGCTTTAGCGGATCATCTCTTAATCCTGTTAATCCCATTTCCTCAGAAAATAGCCTTTCACCCTACCACAAAGACACGGACAAACAAGTTTGTCCATGCCACCCATTTTCATCCCTCTTTGTGCTGACTATGATGGGCATGAGGGTTTCTTCATCTTTACCTCTAATACACCATTTTTATAACTCGATGTAAGGGTCTCAGGATTTACCTTTTCTGGAAGTAAAACCTCTTTATGATACTTTCTCTCTCCGCTTTGGGCTGAGATATCTAATATATCCCCCTTTAGATCTAATCTTATATCCCCTTCATTCACGCCTGGCATCTCAGCGTAGACACGAACCTCCTCTTTTTCGTCAAAGATATCTGTAATAGGCTCTCTCTCCTCCTTGACTGTAGGCCCTTTAGGGCTCTTCTTAATATTGCCAAATGACTCAACTATTGGCCTTCCCCCTATACTTGTCTTTATAGAAAAGCCAAACACCCCTTTCATACCATCTTTAAGATGACCTAGATCTATTTCACCTTCTTTCTTGATCTCACCACCAGCCTCTTTTAGATCTGCAGCCAGGTCAACTAATTTCTCTATACCTTTAAATAACCCTCCTAAACTGATCTTTCCTATACCAAAATCAATATCTAAATTCTCTTCTTCCTTTTTTTTCTTTTCTTTTGCCATATTTCTTCCTCTGAAAATAGCCTTTCAGCCTCCAACAAAGGCACGGACAAACAAGCACGGACAAACAAGTTTGTCCATGCCACCCAGCCACCCAGCTTTATATAAATTCTAAATCCTAATATCTAAATTCTAAACAAGCATTGCATACAGAATGTTTTGAATTTTAAATTTTTGTCTTTGCCTCTAACTGCCTTAATCTCTTCTTTAAGGTTTTATTTTCTTTCTCTAATTCTCTCTCTTCTCTTTCTGAAGAAAGATAAGAATCGCTTTGCCACCAATTTATCCCCATCTCCATAGCCTTATCCACAGAGGAAATTAAAAGACGGATCTTAATATTAAGTAGATCTACATCAGCGATCTGAATCTTAATATCTCCAGCAATAACTATACCTTTCTCTAAGACCCTCTCTAAGATATCCGCAAGGTTTGTTGTCTGAACCGCATGCACTATTTGATCAGCCATTTTAATCTCCCTTGCTCTTTATTCTTCTTCCCTAATAATTTAAAGGTATCTTCTTCCACTCTTTTTTACCCCCATCTTTCTGAATGTAAGGATGTTTTGAAAGGATTCTGTTTGTCCTGGCCTTAACTGTGCTCTCATCGGTCTCAGCCTCTTGTAACTTATTCATCTCTTGCTCTATTTCTTCTAGTCGCTTTCTAATAGCATATCTCCTTGCCCCTAGTCTTTCGTCTTCTCTTAAGAGTCTTGTCTTCTCTGTATTCAACATATACATATCTAAATAAATCGAGGTTTGAATCCTCGGTATGGAACGTCTCTTTGTGCTATCCATAGTCCTTAATGCATGGAGCCCTTTAAGGTTATTAATTCCTCTCATTGTCGTCCTCCTTCTACTTCTTCTTTCTCCTCATGCCAAGTTCCTCGTCTTTCCCATGCCAAGTTCCTTCTCGATAATCCCTTTAACTACCTTCTTGACCCTATTTTGATTTGTTTTAGAGCCAATTCGACTCGTTTCAGAGGATAGAATATCATGGCAGATCGCCATAAAGGCGCCGTTGGATTTGGCAGGAGTAATACCTTGAGTCTTAAGTGTCTTGGCAATCATAATGCAGCCCCGAACAGTTGGGGCAAACTCACACTTTCCAGATTCTCTCAGACCACGAACAATATTAACTATCATCTCAGCATCTGATCTAGAGAGTTTGGATTTCCCCTGAGTGATTGCTACCTCTGTATCATAGTCAAAGTAGTCTAGATCCATAGTTATCATCCTATCCCTTAAGGCATCCTGACTCTTGTGAACCCCGGCATATTCCTCAGGGTTGCTGGTGAAGATAGCTGTAAACTCTGGATCAACCTTTAAATATGACTCCTCCCCACCTCTTCCCATAGGCAAATCCATCATCTTCTCCTGGAAGACAGAAAGAAGGATATTATTCGCCTCTGGTTTTGAGCGGGTGAATTCATCATAGATAAGGGTAAATCCATATCTACAGGCCAGAGTTAAACGATTGTCAACCCAATGTTTGACCATATCCTCTTCTAGCTTTAAAACTCGAGAGACAAAGCGATCAACAACCTTCCTAAATCTGTAGCCATGTTCTCCACCTGTTAGATCAGAGGTTGTGAGCTCTTCATCCCCGTGAATCATTACCACAGGCTTTTTAAGCTTACTTGCTATATGCATAGCGAGTGTTGTCTTGCCAGTACCTGAGCCTCCTCTAAAATGGACCGGAAAACCAGCCTTAATATAAGAGAGTGCCCTATTGACAATATCCTTAATATACTTTGTTTCTACAAAATCTGGTAGAGGACTCGGTTCAAGGACTGTTGTCATCTCTTCTATCATATCTTCTTCACTCCTCTTTTTTTGTTTAGCTTTAGCTTTTTGTTTGACCTTGCTTCTACTACCTCTTCAACGGTCTTTACCTCTTCATCAGCTTCTACCTTTACCCTCGATATCTTTCCGCCTCTCCTCTTATACATCTCCTCAGAGAGTTTCTGCCAATTAGCAGCCATCTTTTCCCTTTCGGTCTTGAAATCCTCTAAGAAGGCAAGGAATTTTTTATTTCTCAGTTTTTCCCGAACTCCCTCAATTAATCCCTTGGTATCGTTAATTACATCCTGAATAGATTTTTGAATACTACTCATCATTGACCCGAAGTCTCTAAGTCTCTCTCTCTCTCCTTTCTCAAGGCCTTTCTCAAGTTCAGATGCCATGGCCTCATGATCCTTTGCAAATCTTTCTAAGAGTTCTGCTACTTCCTTATTTCTATCTTCTCTACTCTGTTTCATTAATTTTGCATTCGCCTGCCTCGTCTCCACTATAAATCTTTTAATCTCGGCTATCATTATTTTCAAATCCTTACCTCTATCTTCTTTACACCTTACAAGATCATCCATCGTTATCTTGAAATCCTTAAGTCTATCTTCTTCGGACTTTGTAAGATATGCCTTGAGATTATCCCTTCTCTCTTTATCCCTTGCCTGAAACCCTTTAACCATATTGTGAGTATCTCTTACTAATTCTCCTACCACCTTTACTCGCTCTCCCATGGCCTTTACTCGCATATCATAAGAAGTAATAATGTCTTCACCAAGCCTTTTAATATCAGTAGCTATTCCCATTCCCATATTTACCTCCTTCCCTAGTGAGCTATTCGCTCTTTATTATGTTTGTTTTTGAATTCCTTGAGCATTAATTTGATATCCTTTATCTGAAGTTCATCCCCTTTTGCTAAAAGTCGTTTAAGTCTTTTTGACAAGGCCTTTTGTTCTCTTTGAAACCTCTTTAGATTAGAGGTAAGATCTTCCTTTCTTTCTTCTGGTTTGGCAAATATTTTTTCAATAATCATGCCACGGAAATCCTTGACCCTTTGAATATCACCTTTGGCAATAGCATCTTTGATCTTAGCCAGATTCTCTCTTAAGGCATGTATCATCTTCTTTTGTTCATTAAGGTAGGTCTTTAACAGATTCCTTACCTCCCTTTCCCTTTCCTCCTGTGTTAAAAGGATGCCCTGCATCATATTGTCAAAATCCTTCCTCCTTAAAGACCCGTTTTTGGCAAGATTCTCCCGTAATTCTGCATTAATCCTTTCTTGTTCTTGTTTTGTATCAAGAAAGGAATCCTGAAGACCTTCGAGGAGTTGGTAAGTAGTATCAAAGATGGCCCCGATACTCTGGATCCTCATATCATAAGAAGAAATCATATCCTCGACAATATCTTTCATATCTTCTGATAAAGGCATTACCTTCCTCTGAAAATAGCCCCTCACCCTTGCCCTCTCCCCAAAGGGGAGAGGGGACTAGTGAGTGTGATCAAATTTTCATCCCTACTTTGTGCCGACTATGGTCGGTATGAGGATTTCCTCTAAAAATACCTTTCACCCTACCACAAAGGCACGGACAAACAAGTTTGTCCATGCCACCCACCCCCTTTGGGTGTTAGGTGTTAGGTAATTGCCCAAATCCCTATAACCTATAACCTAAATTGAGGGGTGAGGCCAGGTGGGGGTGATTAAATTTTCCTCTTTAAAAAAAGAAGGAATTCTTGGCGAATTATACTCTTTCCCCTCCATATATCGAGGCATAAGGATAATTCGGCAAGAATCCTCCTTGGTCGTTGACCATCCTTAGGCTGCTGTTGCAGTCAAACCTATTGCCTCAGCGTACTTCAGGTAGGTCTCTACTGATGCCACCACTACCCTGGCCTCTATGGCGAGTATTTCAATACCCACTAAAGAGACCCTTATCCAGGCATCAACCACAACACCCTTATCCAGGATTCGGTCAATAACCTCAATCAGACTGGACGAACCAATTGCCTTTTCTACTGCCATTCTATATACACCTCCTTTCCTTGTTTGGAATTCT
>JACRGM010000229.1 GCA_016212345.1 Nitrospinota bacterium | reverse complement strand
GCAACGCGTTTGACTAAGAAGCTCTGCTTCTTCTATAGTCAAAGCAGGAGCTTTTGTGACATAAACGTTCCCAAGCAGAGCTTGGGAACGAGAAATAATGTAAGTTTTACCCATATAAACGGTTTTTACCGAATATTTACGTTCAACTTTAACACGAAAGAGGTGAGTTTATTGTCTCCTCTGCATCCCTTTCTTTAATTCCTTTACAAAAGAACCCACTATGGTTGTTAAGTCACCCCTGTCAATATTCTCTTCTATTATTTTTACAATCGCACTTCCAACAACTACACCATCAGCCAATTCTCCTGTCATAGCCGTCTGTTCAGGATTGGATACACCAAAACCAATGACTACAGGTTTTTCTGATATCCTCTTTATCTCAGCTATCTTATCCCGAATATCATCTGATAGTTTATCTCTCACACCTGTTACCCCAGTTAATGATATATAGTAGATAAATCCCTGGCTCTTCTGACATATATCCTTTATCCTGTCCTGGGTACTAGTGGGCGCTAAGAGGAAGATTATATCAAGTCCTACTCCTTGAGCCAGATCCATAAGAGATCTCGCCTCCTCAGGAGGAAGATCAGGAACTATTATCCCATCAATACCTGCTGATACAGCATCCTTAACAAATTCTGTTTCACCATACTGGTATAATAGATTATACGCTATCATCAGGATTATAGGGATATGTATCTTCTCTCGGAGCCCCTCTATAAGTGCAATGATCTTTCTTAAAGATACCCCTTTATTCAATGCCCTCTGATATGACTTCTGGATAATAGGCCCATCAGCAAGGGGATCAGAAAAAGGGACGCCTATCTCTATAAGGTCTCCCCCACTCCTCTCTATCTCTATAAGGAGGGATTTGGTGACCTCAAAATCAGGATCACCAGCGGTTATAAACGGAATCAATGCCTTTTCCCCTTCCTTTTGAAGGAGCTTAAACCTCTTCTCTATTCTTCCCATTATAGATCTTTCATCTATCTTCATAGATTAGAACCTTTTTAATATCTTCCCTACCATATCAACATCCTTATCTCCACGACCAGAAAGACAGATTATTACTATCCTATTCTTATTCATCTCAGGTGCAAACTTGGTAACATAGGCAATGGCATGGGCACTCTCTAATGCAGGGATGATACCCTCTGTTTCAGAGAGTAACTGAAATGCATCAAGAGCCTCTTGATCAGTTACATTCACATATTCTGCCCTTCCAATCTCTTTATAATAACTATGTTCTGGTCCTACCCCGGGATAGTCTAACCCAGCCGCAACAGAATGAGTAGGCATGATCTGTCCATCCTCGTCTTGAAGGAGATAACTTAGACTTCCATGGAGGATACCTATACTCCCTGCTGATAATGAGGCCCCATGTCTTCCTGTCTTTAATCCCTCTCCTCCTGCCTCAACACCTATAAGACAGACACCCTTATCATTCTTAAAGGGGTAAAAAAGCCCTATTGCATTACTCCCCCCTCCCACGCAGGCAACGCAGATATCTGGAAGTCTCCCCTCCTTACTCAATATTTGTTCCCTCACCTCATTGCCTATAATTGACTGAAAATCCCGAACCATCATAGGGTATGGATGAGGACCAACAACAGAACCTATAAGATAATATGTATCCCTGACTGTAGCAATCCAATCCCTAATGGCCTCATTGATTGCATCCTTTAATGTCCTTGTCCCTGATGAGACAGGTATCACATTTGCGCCGAGAAGTCTCATCCTGAAGACATTAAGTGCTTGTCGGTCTATATCCTCCTCCCCCATAAATACCTCACATTCCAAACCAAATAGGGCAGCAGCAGTAGCTGTAGCCACTCCATGCTGTCCTGCCCCTGTCTCTGCAATAATCCTTCGCTTTTTCATCCTCTTTGCCAGAAGGGTCTGTCCTATAGTATTAGTTATCTTATGTGCACCAGTATGATTAAGATCCTCCCTCTTTAGATATATCCTTGCACCACCCAGTTTTTCTGTCAATCTTCTGGCATAATAAAGTGGGGTAGGTCTTCCTGCATACTCATTAAGATAATATTTTAACTCTTCATTAAAGTCTTTATCTCCCCTTGCATCCCTGTATGCCAATTCAAGCCCCTCTATGGCAGGCATTAATGTCTCTATTACATACCTTCCACCAAATATGCCAAAATGACCTTTTGAATCAGGCAACATAATCTTCCCCTTCTATAATCCCTTCACTATCTTTATGAACATCTTTACCTTCTTTTTATCCTTGTTCCCCGGGTTTGCCTCCACACCACTACTTACATCCACGGCATAAGGCCTGACTATTTCAACAGCTTTTGATATATTATCTACATTTAGGCCCCCAGATAGTATTATCCTCCCGTATCTTTTTGCCTTTTTGGCCAGATTCCAGTCAAAATGAGCGCCCGTCCCACCATAGGTATCCTCATTATAGCTATCAAGAAGAAGGGCATTTATCTTATTCTTATAAAGAGATAATATCTTTATGGATTCAGCATCCTTTATCCTGACAGCCTTAATTACCCTTTTTTGTATCTTCTTACAGAAACCAGGCCCTTCATCTCCATGTAATTGAACTATATCTATATTGCATTTTTTTACAATCTTGGAGATATCTTCTATACTCTCATTGACAAAGACACCCACTGTTAAGATAAATGGTGGCAAATGGGAGATGATCTCCTTGGTAACCTCTTCTGTGATATGGCGTGGGCTATCCTTATAGAATACAAACCCAAGTGCATCAGCACCACACTCCACCGCATACATCGCATCCTCTATATTTGTTATACCACAGATCTTTACCTTTATCATTCCTCTCCCAGCAATTCCCTTAACTTTTTACCGATATCGGCCTCCTTCATAAGTGCCTCTCCAATAAGAAAGGCATCTACCCCCTCTCCTTTCAGCCTCTCTATGACATCTCTGGTATCAATTCCACTCTCACTCACAACTATCCTCTCATGAGGGATATCCTTTATCAATCTGAATGTAGTATCTATATCTACCTCAAATGTATCCAGATCTCTATTGTTGATCCCAATAAGCTCAGCCTTACAACTTAAACTTAATACCTTTTCTAAATCCCTTTCTGTATGGATCTCCACAAGTGTGGCCATTCCGATCTCATTACTCAACCCAATTAGATCCTCCAGTTCTCCCTTCCCCATAATAACAGCGATGAGGAGTATGGCATCTGCACCAAAGACCCTTCCCTCATATATCTGATATTCATCAAAGATAAAATCCTTTCTAATAAGTGGAATAGTTGTGATTCTTCTAACTAATGGTATGTATGTTAGCTCTCCATGAAAGAAATTTCTCTCTGTTACAATAGAGATAGCAGTAGCACCATTAGATTCATAGATATTCGCTATCTTAACCGGATCAATATCTTCCCTTATGATTCCCTTGGATGGAGAGGCCCTCTTTATCTCAGCAATGATTCTGATTTTAGGGCGATGATTATCATTACCAGGGATTAGTGAGCCAATAAAATCCCTTGTCTCCTCTAAATCTCTAACCCTCCCTTTTAACTCTGAGCGAGAAAGGCGTCTCTTTCTTTCTTCTAGTTCCTCCTCTTTAAATCGGATGATTTTATCTATACTCACAACTTAGTTTCCACCCTAAATTAACTTTTGTCATTTATAGATTTCCATATAACAAATTACACGGCGTTATCAGTCGAAATCCTCGACGGAGTACCGCTCAGTACGCCTTACTCGGATTTCTCCCTCTAGCCTTGTGTAATTTATTATCTGAAAATCTATATTTGATAAGGACGGCAACTTTCATGAAGTACAAGAGATATCTCAGGATGCAGTAAGGGAGTTATTCAAAAACAAACTCTTTGACATATTACTTGAGCGAGATATTATTTACGATCAGACAATAAATCTTTTTTCTTCATGGAGGCATTCT
>JACRGM010000227.1 GCA_016212345.1 Nitrospinota bacterium | reverse complement strand
GTCATTTATCCCAAGTCTCTTGCACGGATATAATGTCATCTTTTTTATAGCAGTCGAGAGATCGAGTAATCCTATATCCCTTACATATCTCCCAAGTATACGGGGAAATGTCCCAAATGTACGTGGATGTGGTCTCCCCCTGCTCAGAGGGCCGTGGATTGCCCTCGCACCGCTATCTGAACCTATCATGATATATGGTTTAAGGAGTATCCTTTGTATATTCTCTTCAGACATAGAAAAGAATAGGGCATCCACCTCTGTCCTCTCATCAATAAGTAGATCAAAGATAAAGTCAAATATATCACAACCCCTTATGTCGGCCCCCTCCCTTACACTCTTACCTTCCAAATCCTTATTCTTATCAGAGATAACCTCAGATATTACTACCTTATCCCAATATCCAACATTTAAACCGTTTAAACTACTTAACATCTCCTCTTTAATCTTTCTTCTTGTCTCTCTATTTTTTAACCTCTCTATCTGTAATTCAACCCCACCCTCGAATACCCAATTTGGTAAAACAGCCTGAAGCCCTGTATTACCTGCAATATAGGGATACATATCACAGGTCAGATCCAACCCACTCCCTATAGCAGACTCTATTAGATCAAAGAGAGCATCTATCTTCTTCCAATTCTCCTCTCCTGCTATCTTCAGATGGGAGATCTGAACCGGGATATCTGCCTCCCTCCCAATCTTTATTATCTCTTCGATGGCCTCCAGGATCTTTACCCCTTCACTCCTTATATGGGTAGCAAGTATACCGCCATTATCCGAGACGATCCTACAGATATCTATTAATTCCTCTGCATCGGCATAACAGGCAGGGGGATAGATAAGACCGAGTGAGATACCATAAGCACCCTCTCTCATCCCAGAGAGGATGGTATTAGATATCTCCCCCACCTCATCTTCATCAGGGGACCTATCTTCCCTCCCCATTATAGAGTCTCTGATAGTATTATAGCCTAAGAGGGTAGCATAATTGACAGAGATCCCTTTACTCACTAATCTATCAAGGTATCCATTGAGGTCTTGCCAGTCTAAATCGAGATCATATAACTCCTTATAACTCTTCCTTCTCACCTCTAATATCTCCCCTCTGATAGGGGCTGGTGAGTAACCGCAATTTCCACCAACCTCAGTAGTTACACCCTGTCTGATCTTACTTTCAGCAAAGGGATTTATCAGGAGATAATAGTCTGAATGGGAATGTATATCAACAAAGCCAGGGGATATAGCTAGACCTCTAGCATCTATAATCTCCCCTACATCCTGAGCCACCATCTTATTCACCTTTGATATCCTGTCACCAATGATCCCTATATCTCCCCTAAAAGGAGGTCTCCCACTCCCATCATATATATCAGCATCCTTTATTACTATGTTGTATCTCATCAGAATATATCTCCCTGTAGTTCTGATAATTTCTCAATACCTTTTTTACATATCCCTTTGTCTCGCGATAGGGGATCATCTCAATAAACTCATCTGGATCAGCATCTTTATATCTCTCTCTCCATATGTCTACCTTATTCATCCCTGCATTATAGCTTGCAAGTGTAAATATTAAATTACCATTATATCTCTCTAACAACTCGGCAAGATGTCTAATTCCCAACAGGATGTTCAACTCTGGATCAAATAACATCTCTTTTTTGAATTCCCTATCCTCAAAGATACTATTAAATATATCTCTTCCTGTCTCTGGGATCAATTGCATAAGGCCATGGGCCTCTGCTATGGATAATGCATTAATATCAAAGGCACTCTCCTGCCTTATAATTGCCTCAACCAGAAATAGGTCAACCTGATTCTCTGAGACATGTCTTGAGATATAGTCCCTGTAAGGGAGGGGATAGAAAAGCCTCCAGTAGAAGGGAGTAAGGTTATTAAGCCTGTCTCTCTGGATATCATAAGATATCTTATACAGTACAGAGATAGAATCAGGATATGCCTCTACCATGGAGTATAAAAGACTAAGTATAAGTAAATCTTCTGGGCTTCTTGGTATAAGACCTTCTATAATCTTTATCTCTTTTCTGGCATCCTCACTGAATTCGAGTTCAATCAACTCCCTTGCCCTCTCAAGGTGAAATCCCTTTATATCTGATCTTGTAAAGATATAAGAATGGAAGGGGCTATAATAAGATATATTAACATTATTCTCTTCCCATTTATCATGTAGATTTTCAGATAATAAATTACACAAGGCTAGAGGGAGAAATCCGAGTAAGGCGTACTGAGTAGTACGTTGTCGAGGATTTCGACTGATAACGCAGTGTAATTTGTTATATGGAAATCTATGACAAAGATTTAGTCTCTCTTTCCCTCTATGTGCATAATAGGTATATGGATACTCCTCTTGTAATCTCTTATATGCAGATAATGCTAACCCATTATTCCCAATCTTCTCAGCAGACCTCCCCATCCAGTATAGAAATGTATCCGTATAATTCGAATCTGGATAAAGGATAATTCCCTCTTGAAAGGCATTAATAGCCTTTTGATACTCCTTACATAGATAATAGATCCACCCGATCTTCCACCATGCCTCCTCTGCATAGTTTCCCTTAGGGAAGTACTTGATGATCCTTGAATATAGTGCTACTGCCTCATTTATCCTCTTCTCCTCATCATTGATCCTGGCCATGATATAAAGTGTCTTTTCCGCCCATGAACTCGTAGGAAATCTATCTATCACCTTTTGACAATAGTCTATAGCCATCGAGGTATTCCCATTATTCCAATAAATACTTGCAATCTGGTAAAGTGCCTCCTTGACAAGTGGGTCATTGGGGTACCTATCTATAAAGGTCTTAAATGTCTCGATAGCTAGGTTATACCTCTTCTGATGTAAATAGCACTCCCCTAGTCTCAGAAATATCTCTTTTATCAAAGGGTTTCTTGGACTCTCCTTTATAAACATAGTGCACTCCTCAATAGCCTTAGAATACACCATCTTACCTATAAGGAGGTCTATCCTCTTTAAGACCTGATCGGATGAGAGATGAGGAAGAGAGGGCTTAAGGGATTTATCACTACTTATGGTTTTCATCTTCTCTTCTGCTATAAGAGCAAAATGGTCTGTGGGGTAGAGGGTATATAATATTTGGTAGATATTATACGCCTCCAGGGGTTTAGATCTTTCAAGCAATACCTGACCAATGAGAGACATGGCCTCAGTGAAATTCTCATGTCTTGGATATCTTTTGATAAAATTATCTAAATAAGAGATACACTGGTCATAATCACCAACCATGTAGAGTGCCTGTGCCCTTACAAACTCTGCATCTGGAATAAGCCGGCTTGGAGGTCTCATATTTATTAACCTCTCTGATGCCTTTATAGCCTCTTTATAATCCCCTAACTCCTTATATCCCTTTGCAAGATTTAGCTCTATATAATCGGTCAGTTGCTCATAATCTCCCTTCACCATCTCAAGATATCTAATCCCCTCTTCAAACCTCCTAAGTCTAAAATTAATATGACCAAGTAGATAGATTGCCCTCTTACCCCATATTGTCTCTGAAAAATCCTTCATGATCTCTCTAAGTTCAGAGATGGCCTCTGTATCTCTCCCCTCATTTAATAGAGAGATCGCCTTTGTCAAGGCTATCTCTCCCTCTAAGGGTATGTCGCCCTCTCTTATATCTTGTCCCCCCTGACTGATCTCGATTACAAAGAGAATAAGGAGCAAGGGTATGATTAGATATCCTAATCTTTTCATGACTCTATTTTTTTCATTCCTTTAAATCAACATTCGAAAATTGCAAATATCTGAATATCTTCTCTGCAACATCCTCAGGGTCTTCCCTATCCACTATATTTATCCATTGTGCATCCTTGACTGCACGAAACCATGTAATCTGCCTCTTGGCATACCTCTTTGTCTCCTTCTTTATCTCTCGAACAGCGTCATCAAAACCTATTTCCCCATCCATGTATCTGATCATCTGAAGGTAACCGAGACTCTGAAACGGCTTTAACTTCTTACTATAACCCATATGTAGTATCCCCTTTACCTCTTCCAATAACCCATTAGAGATCATTCTATCAACCCTCTCCTCAATCCTTTTATGTATCTCCTCCCGTCTTCTATCTAAGACAAAGTAATTGACATCAAATCTATCTTCTTTCTGTGTTGAATG
>JACRGM010000225.1 GCA_016212345.1 Nitrospinota bacterium | reverse complement strand
CCGTGAAATGAGTGTCTGTGTAGATTAACTTTCGCCATTTCTTTTGCAGACACTTTAATCTTGGTTTGGTATTTATTCTCATCAAGCAGGGACTCAACCTTGAGTCCATTTCTTGTGTGTGTAGAACCAATAAGCTCTACAACAGTTTCATAATTTACCAGAGGCCGCCCCCGCCAATTCATGCTGATATATGAAAACAGCCTGTGTTCTATCTTATTCCATTTACTTGTTCCAGGGGGGAAATGACATACTGTAACTTCCAACCCGGTACCATTGGCAAACTGTTGCAACTCCTTCTTCCATAGTTTGACCCGTCTCCCATTGCTACCCCCGCTGTCAGCGGTTATTAACAGCTTTGGAGCGCCATCGTATTAAAATAACTTCCCTAATTAAAAGAAATATGATACAATCATGGTGTGATAAAAACATTGCAGAAAAGCGCCATCAAAAATATAAAATCGAAATTCAGACAGATATCATTCTGTATGAGAGTGTTGGCCCTCCTTGTTGCAATCCCCACAAAACCTTTTATGAAATCTACTCATAAGTTTCTGCAATTCATTGATATCTATTAATATAATTAATAGTAATCAGAAAAATAATATATTTGACGTATAATATATTCTGCGTGATAATTAAAGTAAAAAAGAATAAATTCTATTTTATTTTTCTCTGAGGTCTCCGCGATCTCTGCGGTGTACTATTACAATTATTATAAAAATTTGTCTATTAAGAGAGGAGGAGTTAATGCAGATTTTTAAAAAAGTCATATTCCATTCAAAATTATTCATTTCTATTTTTATTACTTCCCTGATAATCTTTTGGCTTTTCTCAATAGCAGAACCAAATGATAATGAATCTGGTAATATCCAACAGGAAACACTGGAAAATAAGAAAGACGTGGTTGAAGATAAAATCGAACCTAAACCCGGAATGGATATTATTGAAAAAGAAGACTACCTTAAATCGCCTTTTATGGGAATAGATATGGATAACTTTTCAGAAGGATTAAGGAAACTTAAGCCTGAATCAAACAGGTTTAAATTAAACTTTAG
Organism: Nitrospinota bacterium; assembly: GCA_016212345.1. Lineage (GTDB taxonomy): Bacteria > Nitrospinota > Nitrospinia > SZUA-224 > SZUA-224 > SZUA-224. Next base: position 8,520 of record JACRGM010000225.1, on the reverse strand, counting down.
TATTGAGACAATAGGTGCAATAAATTTTGTAGATTTTGAAGATACTGAAAGTAAACTTATGGGAGCCTGGGATTATACATCTTCTTTCAATTTGCAACGCGTTCACAGAGAATGGGAACCAACCTATTTATTACCAAGGCCAGTTAATATATTCCCAGTAATGGAGGATAGTGCGGTAACAACAAGGTATCGATTTTCTATTTACTATGATCCTGTAAAGGATTGGACAATTGGTTTTGAGAATGACGTTTATAATTTAACAGGTACTGAAGAAGTTGGATACATCTGGGGGGTAACCCCATCATTTTTTTCAAATCCATATCAAGGTCACTTTGCTACATTTACAATGAACAAAGCCTGGATAAGGAACCAACCTACAAATACTCAACTAACATTTGGGGCATTCACACCAAATTATATTGGGGATTATATTCTTAAAGGTCAGCCCAATGTATTTTATTCAAGCCCTGAATATCTTCCATTTTATGGTGTAAATTTTGTAAAAAAGTTTTTTAATCCCTTTAATGTTCCTTCACTTGTCTATGAAGTTTGTCTTAGTGACCTTCCCGATGCATCTGAATATAGAAGTGTAACAGGCGGGGGGTACTTGGGGTATAAATCATCCAATCTGGATATTGGCATTAATCTTGGGGGGGCATTTAATAGGGGTGGGGATGGAAACGAGTTATCCTCACCCTTGCAAGGAAACGTAAGCGATACCCCTATACGATGGGAATCCCCCTTTGATTCTATTGGCCCACAGAATCTTATCTTATCCGGGACAGATGCCTCTTATAATTTTTATGAAGGGTATAAGGTCTGGCTTTCCTATGGAAGAAGTATTTATGAACCCGAGGAAAAAGAAGATAAAACAATCCATGGAGATCTTTTTAATATAGGAGTTGCCGGAAGACTTAGCAAATTAAATTATACCATTGAAGGATTCAGGGTTGACCCCACTTATGACCCTTTCATAATCCCAATGAAATTTCCGGAAGAGCTTCCCGGACAAAATTTATTTTACGAACTACCGTATTTTACAACTTACCCCAAAAGCTGGTTTTTACATGATACAAAGAAATACCCTCACAATCGGAATGGATTAAGGTTTCATGCTGATCTCCCCATTTCCACAAAAAGATCCTTTTCCAGAATCACTCTCGATTCAAGTTTCTTAAAACAAGTAGAAAATTCGGATATGAATAATATGACAACTCCAGGGTTTATCGAACCTTTTTTTGGAATAAGAAGTTCTTCAGGCTCTGGCGAAAAAGGTTCGGTAAAAACCTTTGGCGTAGGTTTCCAATCTGATTTGCCTGCTAATTATAAATCTTCAATTTCTTATAATTTTTATAGATTTGAAAGAGAAGATAGTGGGTTAGATAACATAGATTTGCGCATACATGGTGCAAGTATTTTATTTGGCTACCCCATATTATATCGCATGAATGCGAAATCATATTTTAATTTTGGATATTCAATAATGCATACCTGGGGGGAATATTATTCCTTAAGAGATAACATAGATTTTATCCAGGGTTCACCTTATTGCAATTTAGAATATAAATATGTGACTTCTCCTGATACTACAATTTTATTTTGGATTACATATAAAAATATTGCCCAGAATGATACTAGTGATGTTACACTTTTGGGTGATTTCGATGCTAATTTAATATATGGTGGTATAAGAATCGATTTTTAACAAGAAAGGGGGTTAAAGTGAGGATTATTATAATTTTTTTATTATCTGTAATTTTTATTTTAATAAATACAAGTGGGGCTGATGAAGTTAAGCATTCTTACATAACTTTTTCAGGTCCGGGTAAGCCGATTCCATATCAGGAAGTTCCTCCAGGTTTAAAATCTATAACTGCGGAATCCTGTAAAGAGTGTCATGAGGAAATATATGACCAATGGAAAGGCTCTATGCACAGTCAGGCATTGGTTGATCCTCTATTTCAGGCGTGCTGGACTGCCCGTAGTAAACCCCCATTTTGCACTAACTGTCATTTCCCCTTAGCAAATCAAAAGCCAAGCCTATTAAAAGGTTTCAAGGATACAGGTCCATCACCGTTTGTTATGATGCAAAACCCCAAGTTCGATAAAGAATTATTCAAAGAGGGTGTAGGCTGTGCAGTATGTCATATAAGGAATAAGATCATATATGGTCCTCAAGAATTAAGGGATGGCGAGTCACCGCACCCCTCAGTAAATGACCCTGGCATGGAGAAGTCAGAATTTTGTATTTCCTGCCATGAATGGGCAATGCCGAGAGTAAGGATTAAGGGGATTTGTGAGACGGGGAAGGAATTTAAAAACTCAAAAAGTACTTGGACATGCCAGGATTGTCATATGCAGTCAGTAGAAGGGAAGGTTTCAAAAGATTCTAATGTTCGTGCATATCGGGCACACACAGCAAATGCAGGACATAATCCTCTAGAGATAAAAAAGGCGATAGAAATCAAGGTAGAAAAGGATAAAGAAATCTATAAGGAAGGAGAAGAGGCGAAGATAACTATAAAATTAGAGAATTCAGGAGCAGGGCATTATTTCCCAACAGGTTGCCCATTGCGATCCCTTGAAGTCCGTATGATAGTCATTGACGAAACAGGTGTTGAACAGAAATCTGAGACATTCCGGATAGAACGCGTTTTTGAGTTTCCTAATTACCCCGCGGAGAGTAAAGATAAAAGACTTGCCCCAGGTGAGACAAAGAGTTTTGATTTTGATTGGGAGGTTCCGTCTGAAAGTAGCGATAAAGAATTTACCTTAAAGGTTGACATGACTTATTACCTTATAAATTTAAAAAGAGCAGAAGAGGCTGCACTACCGCTTAAAAAGGTTATACTACCAGTTCAAACCTTAACATTTCCTTTAACTAATAAAGGCTTAAAATAAATTCGTTGTTATAAAGCTCAATGAACTACCCTGTGGCAGAAACCGCAGGGTATCTCCCCCTCCCCCTAACCCACACAGAAGAAATCCAACAAAACAATATAATTATATAAAACTTAACAAACAATTACTACACATATATTGACTTTTTTTAGAGATTGAATCTAATTATCTGGGGGAGTCAAAAAGAGTTTGACAATCTCATATTCTCAGGATAATATTAAAAATAAGAATATATCCTGACGAAACTTTAGGAGGTATCGAAATGCCCAGAAATATAGAGGTCATATATGAAGATGGAGTCTTAAAACCTTTGTCTCCATTGAAGCTAAAGGAACACGAAAAGATAAGAATAACACTTGAGGAAAAGGGAGGAAGCCTTGTCAAAGCAACTAGCGGTATGTTTAGAGGTCTCGATGACAGCACCATAGATGAGATTGCTCTTTCCACTGAATTTCTCTCTGAAGAGATTTGATCATGTTTTTCTTAGATCTGGAAGATGGCTCTTCTATTTTCGTAGATGCTAATATCTTTATCTACCACTTTTCACAAAAATCCAAATTTAATCCAGCCAGTTCAAATTTCTTGGAACGAGTAGAGAAAAGAAATATTAACGGAATTACTTCTACATCAATAGTACAGGAAGCAACACATCGTATGATGATCATGGAGGCTGCCACTATTCTTCCAGATATAAAGCCAAAGGACATTGTAAAGTACCTAAAAGTCCATCCTCATATTGTTAAAAAATTGGTAAATCATCAGTGCATCCCTGAAAAGATATCCTCTTTCAATTTAGAAATAATATCTCCTGACATCAATACAATAGAAAGAAGTCAGCAAATGAAAAGGCAATATGGTTTTCTTTCCAATGATGCTCTAAGTCTCCAGATTATGAAAGACCTAAAGATCAACAATCTTGCCTCCAATGACTCTGACTTTGAGAGGGTAAACTTTATTAAACTTTATAAGCCTTCTATAAGCACCGAGTTACAAGGATAAGAATTTTAAACATTGTAAGAAAGATGCGACATTATCATCATGGAGAAAGATCAGGGAAATCCTTTTAATCCTCCTCATCCCTGAAATTGAGATCTACATTTACCTTAAAGAACCTCTTAGTAGGGAGATTTCGTATATCACTAATCCCACTCTTTGACGCTATCTCCTCTATGATCTCCTTGATCCTTTCCCCTGAATGGGCAATAAGGGTAAACCAGATATTATACTCATTATCTCTTAGATAATTATGGGTAACCTCTTTATACCCATTTATCAAGAGAACTACCTCCTCGATCCTCTCCTCAGGGACCTTCATGGTTATCAGGGTACTATCAAACCCAAGTCTTCTAGAATTAAAACTCGCCCCGATTCGCCGGATTATCCCCTCCTCTTTTAATCTTCTAACCCTCATAAGTGCCTCCTCCTCTCCAATCCCTAATTCATTACCGATTATAAGGAATGGCTTTTCTTCAATCGGAAACCAACTCTGGATACTGTTCAATATCTTTTTATCAAGAATGTCCATATTAAAGTCCATGTTTAAGAAACCTTGCCACCTCTATGGCAAAATATGTAAGGATCATATCTGCACCTGCCCTCTTAATACTTATCAATGCCTCTATCATTCCCTTTTCTCCATCTATCCACCCCTTCTCTGATGCTGCCTTGATCATTGAGAACTCTCCGCTGACATTATAAGCTGCTATTGGCACATCAAACTCCTGTTTTACACGATATATTATATCGAGATAGGGAAGGGCAGGCTTCACCATGATTATGTCTGCCCCCTCCTCTATATCAAGCTCGATCTCCCTTATTGCCTCGTCACTGTTAGACGGATCCATTTGATAAGACTTCCGATCCCCGAATTTAGGGGTAGAGTCTGCTGCATCCCTGAATGGGCCATAAAAGGCAGAGGCATACTTTGCTGCATAGGACATGATAGGGATATCTGTATAACCATTCTTATCAAGGATCTCCCTGATGACTCTTACCCTCCCATCCATCATATCAGATGGTGCTACCATATCTGCACCAGCCTTGACATGTGTTAAAGCCATCTTAGAAAGGATATGAAGTGTAGCATCGTTTACTATTTCATTACCCTTGACGAGACCGCAGTGGCCATGCGAGGTATACTCATCTATACAGACATCTGTTATAACCAAGATATCAGGCACATCCTTCTTTATAGCCCGTACAGCCTCTTGTACAACCCCTTTCGGGTTATATGCCTCTGAGCCCACCTCATCCTTTTTCTCTGGTATACCAAACAGGATGATGGCAGGTATCCCAAGGGATCTTGCCTCCTTTACCTCATCCACCACCATGTCAACAGAATATCGGTAGTTTCCTGGCATAGAGGGGATCTCTTCCTTAACCCCCTTACCGAATTTAACAAAGAGGGGATATATAAAATCATCTATGGAGAGTCTGGTCTCTCTCACCAGTCTCCTTATATTCTCATTCTTTCTCAATCTGCGTGGACGATTAATAGGAAATGGCATATTAGTGAACCGTGTGTGTGGAACCATTAACCTTAGACCTTTTTATGTCTATCTTTATCTCACCATAAATATCTTCATAATTCTTGATATTCTCCCCTAACGCTACCATAAACTGTTTTGCATGGGCAGGATTCATGAAGATACGTGAAAGTACCTTTGCTCCATTCTTTCCTGGAAGTATAATAGCAAAATCCAAGAGAAATTCATTCCTTGTATGGGATATAGTGACGATGTTGGAATAGACGCCATTCTCAATGGTCCTATCAACCTCAAACATAAATTGAGGTGAAGACTTTTTCTCCTTTTCCTTTTCATCCATGATTTATCTCCTTATAAAATATTCATTAATAGCCTCTGCTAATGCCTCTATAGTATATTCTTTGGGGATGATATCAGATATTAATCCAAATTCCTCTCCTCTCTTTGCTGTTACAGGACCAATGCTCGCTATAACAACCCCATTAATCAATTTAGGGAAGTCCTCCTTACCAAACATCTCTACAAAATTGCTCACCGTTGAGGAGGAGGTAAATGTAATGACATCTATCTCTCCCTCTTTCAGTGCCCTTCTAATCTCATTGGTCTTCTCTAATGGTTTTACTGTTCTGTATGCCTCTACTACCTCTAATTCTACCCCCATCTCCCTTAACTCAATAGGCAAGAGATCACGGGCCTCGGCCGCCCTTGGGAGTAAGGCCCTCTTACCCTTGATACCCCTTTCCTTTAGCCCCTCCACAATTGTCTCTGCCCGATACTCAGGGGGGACAAAATCTATACCTATACCTAACCTCTCTATCTCTTTAGCGGTTTTAGGACCAATGGTACATATCCTGATCCCTTTGAGATCCCTTATGTCCTTATTCTTTAAAGGTAGCCTTTTAAGAAAACTCCTTACACCATTTACACTCGTGAATATGATCCAATCATACCCATCTAGTCCCTCAATTGCATTATCAAATCCATCCCAGCTCTCTGGCGGTATTGTCTCTATGGTAGGAAATTCTATAGGGATAGCACCATAACCCTCTAAAAGGGTAGAAAAATCACTTGCTTGAGCCTGTGCCCTGGTCACAATTATCTTCTTACCTAAGAGAGGCCTATCCTCAAACCAGTTTAGCTTCTCTCTCAACCTTACTACATCACCAATGATTATGATTGCAGGTGGTAATATCTTCTTCTCCTTTGCCAGATCTATTATGTTGTTAAGTCTTCCTACCACTGTCTCCTGATACTTTGTTGTGCCCCACCTTACAATCGCAACTGGGGTCTCTGGTCCCCTTCCATTGTTTATAAGATTTTCTACTATATTATGGAGATTTTTTACCCCCATTAGGAATATAAGACTACCTGCACCAGTAGATATCTTATCCCAAGCTATACTTGACCTCTCCTTGCTAGGGTCTTCATGGCCTGTGATAAATGTAACTGTTGAGGTAAAATCTCGGTGGGTGAGTGGGATACCTGCATAGGCAGGCACAGCGATTGCGGCGGTTACCCCAGGTACTATCTCAAAATCTACACCATGATCAGCAAGTATCTCTGCCTCTTCGCCCCCACGGCCAAAGACAAATGGATCACCGCCTTTTAATCTTGCCACTATCTTCCCTTCCTTTGCCTTATCTACAATCAGATCATTGATCTTCTCTTGTGGTAGTGTATGCTCCCCACCCTTTTTCCCAACATATATGACCTCTGCATCCTCCCTTGCATAATTCAGAAGCCTTTCATTTACTAGATAATCATATACGATGACATCTGCCTTTTTAATACACCTCTTCCCTTTAATGGTAAGTAGATCAGGATCGCCCGGCCCTCCTCCTATTAGAATAACCTTTCCTCTCTTATTCAATAGATACTCCTTTAAAGAAATTAATCTATATTATACATCATTTTACTGAAAATCTATAGTATGCCGCACATGTCCCTTCAGATGAGACCATACAAGGGCCCAATGGATTATCAGGGATACATTGGATTGAAAAGAGGCTACATTCATAAGGTTCTATCTTCCCTTTAAGGATATCACCGCACAGACAACCTTTTACCCCTTTCCCCTCTTTTATCTCAATATAGATCTCTTTTTCTGCATCAAATCTTTTGTATACCTCTCTTATCCTTAACCCACTCTTTGGTATAGTTCCTAATCCTCTCCACTCGGCGTCACATCTTTCAAATACCTCATTTATATATCTTAATGCTACTCGGTTCCCTTCAGGTTTGACAACCCTGGAATACTCTATCTCCACACTAAATCTTTTACTCTTGACCTGCCTTATTACCATCAAAATGGCCTTGAGTATATCAAATGGCTCAAAACCAGCAATAACACAAGATATCTTATATCTATCAGGGATAAACTGGTAAGGAAGAGAACCTATGATGGTGCTTACATGACCCGGACATAAAAACCCATGGATCTCTAATCCATTATCATCAAGTAAGACCTGCATCGGCTCAGGTATTGTCTTGTGCGATGATAGGACGAGATAATTCCTTATCCCTTCCCTATTTGCCTGAATAATGGTAGCAGCCACTAAAGGTGCAGTAGTCTCAAAACCAATACCAAGAAATAGTACCTTTCTATCACCATTTTGTTTAGCGATCTCAAGGGAATCCATAGGAGAATATACAATCCTTATATCCTTTCCCTTGGCCTTCTCTCTTTCCAGACTAGATACTGATCCTGGGACCCTAAACATATCCCCAAAGGTGGTTATAATAATATCCTTTTTATCTGAAAAGGCAATAGATTTATCAATATAGGTTATAGGGGATACACATACAGGACAGCCAGGACCTGATACAAGCCTTATATTGGAAGGGAGGAGTTCCCTTATCCCATATCGGTAGGAGGACATGGTGTGGGTACCACACACCTCCATTATGGTAAGGGTATCTAAATCATTTGCCTCTCTCTTTATCTGATTGATAATTCTATAGATAAGACCCTTGTCTCTAAATTCATCTATATATTTCATGGCGAAACCAATGCAATGGGTCGTGGAGGGAGGCGAAGCCCCCCCTATAGTTCGGCAAACTCAGGACAGGACTTCTAAGATACTCAACTTTCGTGTTAAAGTTGAACTAACCCTAAAAATCAAAGATTAAAGAT
>JACRGM010000226.1 GCA_016212345.1 Nitrospinota bacterium | reverse complement strand
CCTCTATTCTTTGTTTGACCATATCCTGATAGCGAAGCATTACTTCATCCTGATGATTTATTACCTTAACAATACCATCATGATAAGCGTTTAGTCCGGGAAATCTATCCATATCCTCCATTGTTAGACTACTATACCCTCCTCCTATTGTCCCCTCTTTTTTGACATTAATTCCCTCCTCTACAACCTTTTTCAACTCTGGTATCTTTTCGACAGAGCGAACTATATCTTTGGTCTTCTTTAATTCTTTTGATTCTGGTTTAACATTAGGCTCCTTTTTGACCTCCTCAACCTTCTTTGGAACCTCTTTCTTTATCTCTGTAACCTCTTTCTTTATGTTTTGCGTTATAGTCTTCCCTTTTGCTTTTGACCCTTCTACAAATGGCATCTCAACAAGATCAACGGTATAAAATGGGGTAAATACAAGCCTTTTTGGGGATAAGATCAAGGTTGGTATTAAGATAATTAGGCATAGTATGATTAAATGGAGAAGAGATGAGACGATAACCATCTGTTTCATATTGTTTAGGGAATCCATTATATTTAGTTAAGTTAGTTATTAAGACCTCTTATTTCCCCTATTCCACAGGCTCTGTTATCATCCCTAACCTCTCAATCCCTGCCCCTTTTATCCTTGCCATTGCCTTTACAACAAACCCATAAGGTATCTCCCTATCTGCCTTTAAAAAGATCTCCTTATCTGTTCTCCCCTTATAGCGACCTTTCAATTCTACCTCCAATTCGTTGAGAGATATACTTTTATCCCCTATATATATCTCCCGATCTTGGGTGATGGTAATCACTGTGGCATCCTTTAATTCAACACCTCTTGCAGATTCACGTGGTAGTTGAATATCAATCCCATGTTGCATAAGGGGGGTAGTTACCATAAATATTACCAGGAGAACCAACATCACATCTACAAAGGGTATAACATTGATCTCAGACATCTCCCTGATTGTTTTACTACTCCTTATTGCCATAAAAATAACCTCGCTTTAACTTCACTTCACTTCACTTCACAGACATCCTTTACACAACAAAGTCTTTCTCTATAATTGAGATAAACTCTTGAGAGAAATCGTCTATCTTTATTCTTACAGCCTTTATACGACTAATGAAATAATTATAGGCCATTACCGCAGGGATTGCAACCGATAGTCCTGCAGCAGTTGCAATCAATGCCTCAGAGATACCTGGTGCTACACCTGCTATGCTTGCCGATCCCATAACACCAATAGACCTAAAGGAATTCATTACACCCCATACAGTCCCAAAAAGACCAATAAATGGCGTTGTACTTGCTGTAGTCGCAAGAAAATTTAATGCCTTTTCTAACAAAGCTATCTCTTTAGATATAGACCTCTTAAGAATAGCCTCAATCGCATTAATATCCTTTATCTGAATATTCCCTATATTCCCTTCTATCCTTTGGGATTGACCTTTTACTATCTCTTTGAGATTTCTCCCCTTCTGGCGTTTTACAAGCTCAGTATATCCTGACCTGAAGACCGTAGCTACAGGACTATCCTTGAATGAATTTATAGAGAGATAAATATCTGATAGACTCTTTCCTTCTTTAAACATCTTTAAGAACTTATTGGTCTCTTTCTCAGCCTTTTTCAAGGCCCTAAACTTCTGTATGATGATAGCCCATGAACCGATCGAAAAAAAAAGAAGGATAATCAGGACAAATTTGGCCATCCAGCCTGCATGGGCTATCATCCCAGCCACACCTTCTGAAAATCCACGGTTAATAATGTTATCTATAATAGTGGCTATTATCTGATTATTTAAAGAGATCTTTATGATTTCCATAGGTTTGATACTATAAATTATATTCCAGTAATTGTCAATAACAAAATTAACACATATATGAAGGCTTAATATTCAAGCCCTATTCGGGCATTCATCCCTTTAGATGATGATTCAGATTATGATTCAGACAATTATTTATCTCATCTATTATAATAATATCATATCTTCATCTAAACGCTATCCATTCATTAACTCGACAACTGCTGTACTATCATAAAAATTTATTATATTAAAGGCGGCAAAATCCTGCTTTATCCGCAACATATTACTAATATCCATGTTTAATGCCCAACAAAGGATCACCCTGTTTACACCACCATGTGCTACAAGTGCAATATCTTCTCCACGGTGACTTCTTAATATTTCCTCTATTCTGGGAATGACCCTATCACTCATTTCTATAAAATTTTCTCCACCCTTAATACGATAATTGATGTAATCGGCATTTCTGGCCTCTACCTCTTCTGGATATCTCCTCTTTATCTCCTCGAATCTCAACCCCTCCCATCGTCCGTAGTTCAACTCCCGTAAATCCTTAAAACTCTTTATCTGAGAAAGTGAAAGCCTTTTCCCTATAATCTTAGCCCCTCCAACTGTCCTCTTGAGATCACTACAATAGATAGCCCTTATCTCTTTCTTGCTAAGCCTCTCTGCCATCTCCTCCATCTGTCTTATACCCTTATCTGATAAGTCAACATCAAAATGTCCATTATACACCCCCTCCTCTACATTAGCCACTTCCCCATGTCTTATTAGATAGAGCCCTGTAAAACTGTTACCCATATAAACTTACCCCCCTTAAAAGAGTTTACTTTATTTCGAAAAGAATATAATACTCAGCAAAAGAACCAATACCTCACTTATCTCACTAACAGCGCCTAGGACATCACCTGTCACTCCTCCTATCTTCCGATAAGAATATCTATTCAATAAAAAGATAAATACTGAGACAAATATCATTATTACTATTCCTTTAATACCAAGTAAAGAGATCAAGATAATCCCTGTCACGAATGTGGCTATCCAGAACTCCCTCCCCTTAACAAAATCGGTAAAAGGCGCTCCAATACCCCTACTATTACCAGCATATTCGGATAAAAATGATAGATGTACTATTGCCCATCTTCCTATTACAGGCATAATTAATAGCACAGCTCCCTTAATCCCTATCAAGAGATTATTTAATAATAAATATTTTAACATAAGTAAAAGAACAATACCACATACACCAAATGTTCCAATATTACTTTCCTTCATTATCCTTATGATCTCTTCTTTACTACGCCCTCCAGCAAAACCATCCACTGTATCAGCGTATCCATCTAGATGAAGCCCTCCTGTAACGATTATCAATAACAACAAGAGAAGGATATCTACAATAGACCGTGGAAGGAGAAGGGAGAAAAATTTATCAGATATAAAGAGTATAAGACCAAGAAGGAGTCCTATTAGGGGAAAGATAGCCGAGACCTTCCCCAGCTTCTCCTCATCTATTTCTACACCCCTATTGATACAGAATATCGTAAGAAATTGAAGGGCAATGCTAAAGTTATTTAAAAATTTCTTCATATACCTTCATAAATTAACTTATAACTAAATATTATAACATCTCTTTTCAAAACCCTTTAATCTTCTTGACAAAAAGATATTACCCAGATATATAAAAGAATTTTGGCAAAATATTAAGTCAAATCTTTCGATTATAATAGAAATTATTTGACATTATCTTAGATTTGACTTAATATTTTGGTATGAACACACTTTATTATACCTTTAATCCATGGTGGGAAGGAAAGGATTTTGAATCAGGGATAGATAGAACAAAATATCGGGATAGTCTTCCAGCCTTGCTCAAGAGAAGGCAGATTGAGGTGATAATCGGTAGTAGACGTACAGGTAAAACAACCCTACTTAAACAATTCATCAAAGACCTTATCAAACATGGTGTCTCTCCAAGATTTATCCTTTATCTTGCCCTTGACCATCCTGCTTTATCTAACATTCCAATCTCAGAACATTTGAAAAATATGAGGAAACTCTTTATGCATGAGCGTGAAAAAAAGATATTCCTTTTTCTTGATGAGGTACAAGAAAGTCCCAGATGGGAGATTGAACTTAAATCTATCTATGATATAGAAAATATTAAGATATTTTGCACAGGTTCTACCTCATCTTTGATTAGAAGGCAAAGGGGGAGGCTTACAGGAAGGCAGATCGTCGCAACATTATATCCACTTAGTTTTGATGAGTTTATTTTATTCAAAGGTCCTATGCCCAGCTTATCTGAGGATTATAGATATGAAAAGTTGGTAGAAGAATATTTACCGATAGGTGGTTATCCGGAAAATGTGCTAAATCCATCGGTTGAATATATGAGCAATCTCCTCGAGGATATACTTGCAAGAGATCTTATTAGACTTTATCCAATTAAAAAGGGATTTATTTTAAAAGACCTCTTAAGGCTTATTGCCTCTTCAGTAGGCTCTCGCACGAGTTTTAACAAACTTGGCAGGCTTCTTGGCTTATCTGTAGATACTGTAAAGGAATATGTAAATTATCTTGAATCTGCTTTCCTTGTTAATCAAATGGAGAAATGGACAACATCGTATTCAGAAAAGGTATATGCTCAGAAAAAGATTTACCTATGGGATACTGGGATTAAAACACTTTTAACTGGCGATACTGATGAGGGAAACAAGGCAGAAAATGTCGTTTATATGGAACTAAAAAGAAGAAACATCCCCTGTGGATATTTTGCTGAAAGTGAAAGAGAGGTTGATTTTGTTATAGGAAATATTGATTCTCCACTCCCTATTGAGGTTAAATATATATCATCTTTTGACTGGACAGATAGACGATTTTCTGGGATTAAACTATTCCTACATCGATTTCCAAACACAGAGAAGGTTCTATTGATATCAAAGGATGTTGAAACAGAAATAAAGGTAAACAGGACAAAGATAGAGATAATACCTTTGTGGAGATTTCTACTATCATCTGAATCATATCTTAAAAGTTGAGAAGATTTAGTTAAAACTCAAAAACCACCGAGAGTCCTATCTTGAGACCAACGAGGAGCGGGGACTCAAGGATAAAATCCTTTGAATAACTCCTTTCGAGAACAAAGGCCCCCCCCTTAAGGGAATATACCTCCACCGTCTTTTCCCCAGTGGCGACAATCCAGTATTCCTTTACTCCAAATCTGGCGTAAAGTCTCTTTTTTTTAACCATATCTGTGTAGGCAGTATTTTCTGATAGTATTTCTATAACGAGGTCAGGTGCACCTTGAATATTTTTTTCGCCAATAATATTGATCCTTTCATTAGAGATAAAAAGTATATCAGGCTGGAGGACATTTTCGTCATCAAGGTAAACATCGCAGGGGGATAGAAATACCTTCCCCATATCGTTTCTTTTCACAAACTCCCTGATCTCAAAGGCAATGTTCATAGCTACCCACTGATGGTAAGGAACAGGCGATGGTGTCATAACAAGCTCTCCTTCTATTAATTCATACCTCTTATCCTCAGGTGTTTTGAGATAATCCTGATAGCTAAATCTTTTTTTCTCATCAGTTAATACTCCCATTGTTCCTCCAGAGAGACCTCTCCCAAATAACTTTCCCTATTTTAATTTTTGATAGGCTTTGATAGGCTTATATCTATTGTAGACTCTCCTTAAGATCAGACAGACCCTTTTCTCCCTCTAAAAGAAGTGGATGTAACTCATACTGCATAAGGTCAGATAGGGTTATCCAATCCTGAGACTCAAAGGCAGAGAGCGTTTCCTTAAAGAGATTAAGTGATCTATCCCAATATAAAAGAGGCTCCATTGACACATTATATCCTTTGAGGTTAAGATGTTCCACCCCTCTTCTTACTTCTTTGATAAACTCCATAAAATCGCTGAGGTTCTTTATTATCTCTGAAAAAGCAGTAAAGAGACTATATGACTGTTCGACTCTGAGGAGATTGGCACAATCCATCATCTTATTCCCTATCTCCTTAATAATATCATTGGCTTCTGTGAGGCCATTTTTAATAGCGTCCACTACTTCTTCAACATCTTCTTTCCTATCTTCATTTCCCATTATCCCCTCCTTGAGCTATAGATTTCCATATAACAAATTACACGGCGTTATCAGTCGAAATCCTCGACGGCGTACCGCTCAGTACGCCTT